>NZ_JBHYQH010000036.1:0-54802 GCF_042746715.1 Streptomyces sp. NPDC058741
CCCCTCGCCCCGGGGCCGCTGTCGCCGCCGGGCTTTCTTGCCCCGGGTCCCCTCGCCGCCGGGGCCGCTGTCGCCGCCGGGCCTCCTTGCCCCGGGTCCCCTCCTCGCCCCCGGGCGCCCTCGTCCTGGGCCGCCGTCGCCGCCGGGCCTCCTCGCCCGCGGGCGCCCTGGCCCCGGCCGGGTCGGGGCCCCGCGTTAGATTGACCCCGTGTTCTCTCGCCTCACGCGCCCCCAGGCCCTCGCCCTCTGCGCCCTGCCCGTCGTGGCCCTGCTCGCCACGGCCGTGTTCGCGCCGCTGCCGTTCTCGGTGGCGCAGCCGGGCGAGACGGCGAACGTGCTCGGCGCGCACAAGGGCACACCGGTGATCACCATCTCGGGGGCGCCGATCCGCGACACCCGGGGTGAGCTGCGGATGACGACGATCATGGCGACCTCGCCCGACACCCGGGTCTCGCTGCCCGACGTGGTCGACAGCTGGTTCCGCACCGACGAGGCGGTCATGCCGCGCGACGCGCTCTACCCGAGCGGGGACAGCGTCAAGGAGATCGAGCGGTACAACGAGAAGCAGATGAAGGAGTCCCAGGACGCGGCCACACAGGCCGCGCTGGACTACCTCGGCCTGGACGCGCGGGACGTCGAGGTCGATCTGAAGCTCGCGGACGTGGGCGGGCCGAGCGCGGGGCTGCTGTTCTCCCTGGGGATCGTCGACAAGCTCGACGGCGACGTCACCGGCGGCGACCTCACCGGCGGCCGGGTCATCGCCGGCACCGGCACGATCGACGGGGACGGGAAGGTCGGTGCCGTGGGCGGTGTCTCGCTCAAGACGCAGGCCGCGCGGCGGGACGGCGCCACGGCGTTCCTGGTGCCGAAGGCGGAGTGCTCGGACGCGCGCGCCGAGCTCCCGAAGGGACTGCGGCTGATCCCCGTCACCACGCTGAAGAGCACGGTGAGTTCCCTGGTGGCCCTGGAGACGGGCAAGGGGTCCGTGCCGAGCTGCTAGTGGGCGGGCAGGGGCCGGGGCCGGGTGGCCAGCCTCAGTCCGACCTCGACGAGGGTCCAGCCCAGGCGCGTGCGGAGACCGTGACGGCGGGCCGGGCGGGGCGGGGCCCCGGCGCGGAGTTCCGCGGCGCGGGCGTGGTGCAGGGCGAGGTGGATGTCGGGGTGCATCTCAGTCCGTCCTGATCGGGAAGGCGTGGGTGTGGAAGCGGACCTGCTCGGCCCCGGGGGTGTCCTCGTCGGCCGCCCGGTCGCGGTAGCTCTCGACCAGCGCGTGCATCTTCTCGAGGAGTTCCTGCGTCAGTGCGGGTGTCAGGCGCAGCGTCCAGCTACTCATGTCCCAGACACGGCTCCACTCCCCGGGCCGGGTGTCGCGGTTGCCCAGCCAGGTCGCCAGGTCCCGGGTCTGCGTGGTGGCGACCTCGTGCAGATAGAGGTCCGCCGCCCCGCGCACGGCCGGGTCCGGGTCGGTCAGCAGGGAGTCGTCGAAGCGGAGGCCGCGCTGGGCCGCCCTCCACCACCGCTCGCGCCCCTTGCCCCGCTCGGGGGCGTCCTCGACGAAGCCGTACTCCGCGAGCTGGCGCAGGTGGTAGCTGGTGGCGCCGCTCGACTCGCCGAGCTTCGCCGCCAGTTGGGAAGCCGTGGCCGGGCCGCCGAAGCGCAGGGCGTCCAGCAGCCGCATGCGCAGGGGATGGGCGAGTCCGCGCAGGGACCGGGTGTCGAGTTGCCGTACATGGGGTTCCGGGGAATCGGTCACGATGCAAAGCTACTCTTGCAAAGAGATCTTTGCAAGAGTAGCTTTGCAACTCTCCCTATCCCTCCTCGACGAACCCCTCCTCCACCATCCAGTCCAGCGCCACCTGGTGCGGGTCCTGCCCGTCGACGTCCACCCTCGCGTTGAGGTCCTGCGCCACCGCGTTGTCCAGCCTCGCCGTCACCGGGTTCAGCACGTCCGCCATCGCCGGCCACTCCTCCAGCGTCCTCGCGTTGATCATCGGCGCGGCGTTGTAGTTGGGGAAGAACTTCTTGTCGTCGTCCATCACCACGAGGTCCATGGACTTGATGCGTCCGTCCGTGGTGAACACCTCTCCGTACGGGCAACTCCCCTTCGCGGTCTGGGTGTAGATGATCCCGGTGTCCATCTGCGTGATGTTCCGTGACGGCAGGTTCATGCCGTAGGCCTTCTGCATGCCGGGCAGCCCGTCCGCCCGGTTCGTGAACTCCACCTCCACGCACAGCTTCACCGCGCCCGGGTCGGACTTCGCCAGTGCGGCCACGTCCGACATCGTCCTCGTGCCGTACGTCCGCGCGTTGTGCCGGTTCATCGCCAGGGCGTAGGTGTTGTCGAGCCGCGAGGGCGGCAGCCAGGCCAGGCCGTTCCCCGCGTCCTCCTCCCGCACCGCCTCCCACTGCTCCCGCGGGTCGACGATCGGCTTGCTGTGCCCGAGGTACGTGATCCAGGCCGTGCCGGTGTACTCGTACCCGCCGTCCGCGTCGCCCTTGCGCACCGCCTCGCGGCTGCCGATGGACCCCTGGATGCCCGTGCGGTCGAGCACCTTCGCCCCGGCCGCCTCCAGGGCGATGCCCATGATCGCGCCGAGGACGAGGCCCTCGGTGAACGACTTGGACGTCACCGTCAGGGACGCGCCCTTCAGCGGCTCGCCCCGGCCGATCGACCCGGGCCGCACGTCGTCGGCCATGGGGGAGCCGCTGGCCAGACCGCAGCCGGAGGCCGCCGTCAGCAGCGCCGCCGCCGTCAGCACCGCCGGGGCTCTCATGTCTGCAACCCCCGGGGCCGCAGCAGCAGTTCCGCCAGGGACGCCAGCCAGTCCACCAGCAGCGCCAGCACCACCGTGAGGACCGATCCCAGCACCAGCACCGGCATCCGCTGGTTGGTGATGCCCGAGGTGATCAGGACGCCGAGGCCGCCGCCCCCGCCGAAGACCGCCAGCGTCGCCGTACCGACGTTCAGCACGAGGGCCGTGCGCACGCCCGCCAGGATCAGCGGGACGGCCAGTGGCAGTTCGACCCGCGTCAGCACCCCCGTCGGGGACATGCCGATGCCCCGGCCCGCCTCCAGCAGGGTCGGGTCGTTCGCCTTCAGGCCGGTGATCGTGTTGGAGAGCACCGGCAGGACGGCGTAGAGGACCATGCCGATCAGGGCGGCCCGGCGGCCGATGCCCAGCCAGATGACCAGGAGGGCCAGCAGGCCGATCGCGGGGGTCGCCTGGCCCATGTTGGCGAACGCCATCGCCACCGGGGTGGCCCTGCGGAATGACCCCCGGGTCAGCAGGACGCCCAGCGGGATCGCGATGACGAGCACGAGGAACGTGGAGATCACGGTCAGCTGGATGTGCTGCCACAGCGCCTTGGAGACCTGGCCCCCGGACAGGGCGTTGCGGGTGAGCGCGTCCAGGTCGGCCTGCCGGAACCACAGCCAGGTGGCGAGCAGCACCGCCACCAGGGACAGGGGCAGCACCGTCAGCTTCTGCCAGGTGGCGCGGGTGGGCGGACGCTGCGGCCGGGCCGCCTCCCCGGCCGGCTCGGCCCGCTCCTCGACCTCCGCGGCCGTCACCGCTCCCCTCCCAGGCCCACACCCGCCACGCCCTCCGCTCCGCCCTCCCGCTCCGCCGAGGCCTGGGTCCCCCGCAGCGACTCCAGTTCGTGCCGCTGCTCCATCGCGTCGAGCCGGTCCGCCTCCAGCAGTTCGTGCACGGACTTCATGAGCGTCCCGACGTCGACGACGCCCGTGTACTCGCCGCGCCGCCCCGTCACCACGACGCGCCCCGCGCTGTCGGTGAGCACCGCCTCGAGCGCGTCCCGCAGGGTCGCGTCCCGGGTGACGGTGTCGTGCACCGGCGTCCCCGCCCGGGCCAGCGAGCCCCGCGCCCGCATCAGGTCGCCGCGCCGCAGCCACGTGCGGGGACGGCCGCGCCGGTCGAGCAGCAGGACCTCGTCGGTGCCGCCGGCCCGCAGCCGGTCGAAGATCCGCTGCAGCGGGTCGTCGACAGAGACCGTCGGGTAGTCGGTGATCTCCACGTCCCGCACGCGGGTCAGGTTCAGCCGCTTCAGCGCCGCCCCGGCGCCCACGAACCCGGAGACGAAGTCGTCCGCCGGGTTGGTCAGGATCGCCTCGGGGGTGTCGAACTGGGCGATGTGCGAGCGCTCGCGCAGCACCGCGATCCGGTCGCCGATCTTGATCGCCTCGTCGAAGTCGTGGGTGACGAAGACGATGGTCTTGTGCAGCTCGTGCTGCAGCCGGATCAGCTCGTCCTGGAGGTGGTCCCGGGTGATCGGGTCGACCGCGCCGAACGGCTCGTCCATCAGCAGCACCGGGGGATCGGCCGCCAGCGCCCGGGCCACGCCCACCCGCTGCTGCTGCCCGCCGGAGAGCTGGCGCGGATAGCGGCCCCGGAACTCGCCGGGGTCCAGGCCGACGAGGTCGAGCAGTTCCTCCGTCCGCTCCCTGATCCGGCCCTTCGGCCAGCCGATCATCTTCGGGACGAGGCCGATGTTCTGCGCGACCGTCATGTGCGGGAAGAGCCCGGCCGACTGGATCGCGTAGCCGACCTTGCGGCGCAGCCTCACCGGGTGCATGTCGGTGACGTCCTCGCCGCCCATGCGGATACGGCCGCCGGTCGGCTCGATCAGGCGGTTGATCATCCGCAGCGTGGTCGACTTCCCGCAGCCCGACGGGCCGACGAGGACGACGACCTCGCCCGCCTTGATCTCCATGCTCACGTCGTCCACGGCCGGCCGCGCACTGCCCGGGAACCGCTTGGTCAGGCTCTCCAGTTCGATCGAGGCCCCGTGGTGGCCGCCGGTCTCAGGCACGGATCCCCCTCGGAACGGTCAGCCGCCCGATCAGGACGTACGCGGCGTCGAACAGCAGCGCGAGGATGATGATCCCGAGCGTGCCCGCGAGGACCTGGTTGAGCGCGTTGGCGCTGCCCAGTGAGGCCAGGCCGCGGAAGATGACGTTGCCGAGGCCGGGGCCGGAGGCGTAGGCGGCGATGGCCGCGATGCCCATCAGCATCTGGGTCGCCACCCGGATCCCGGTGAGGATCGGCGGCCAGGCCAGCGGCAGCTCGACCCGCAGCAGCCGGGCCGGCCGGGACATCCCGATGCCGTCGGCCGCGTCCACCAGCGAAGGATCGACCCCGCGCAGGCCCACGATCGCGTTGCGGACGACCGGCAGCAGCCCGTACAGGGTCAGCGCGATCACCGTCGGGGGCAAGCCCAGACCCACGATCGGGATGAGCAGGCCGACCAGCGCGAGCGCCGGCACGGTCAGGACGGTGGCGGTCGTGGTGGTGGCGAGGTTCCCCGCCCACTCGCTGCGGTACGTGGCCACCCCGATCAGCACCCCGATCACGGTCGCCACGACCATGCACTGGAACACGGCGCTGGCGTGCTGGTAGGCGTCCGTGAGCAGTTGCTGGTGCCGGTTGACCAGGTACTCCCAGAAGTTCACACGCGCTCACCCCTACGTCACGTCTCCTCCGCGGCCTGCTCCACGAGCGGGATGATCCGCAGCGGAACGGGGTTCTCCATGACGATCGCCGTGGAGGCCCGGACGATGCCATCAAAACCGACGACCCGGTCGATCACACGCTGGAGATCGGCGTTCGAGCGGGCCACCAGCCGGCACAGCATGTCCCCGCTGCCGGTGGTGGTGTGCAGCTCCAGCACCTCGGGCACGGACGCCAAGTGCGCCCGTACGTCGGCCCCTTGCCCCTGCCGGATCTGCAGCGTGGCGAACGCCGTGACCGGGTAGCCGAGCGCCGCCGGGTCCACCTGGGGACCGAATCCGCGGATGACTCCGTTCGACTGAAGCCGGTCCAGCCGGGCCTGCGCGGTGCCCCGGGCCACGCCCAGCCGCCGCGACATCTCCAGCACCCCGATCCGCGGCTCCCGCGCCAGCAGCAGGATGATCCGGCCGTCCAGATGATCGATCGCCACAGTGGCCTCCCGAGGTGGTCATCATGTACAGAAAGGCCGATGGTGCGACCGTATTGCTGAACATATTGCCCAGCGGAAACGCGAACTATTGCACATCTTGCAGAGCGGGGAGACCCTGCGGCCATGACGCAGACCACACACCACACTCCCGACACCGCACGGCAGGCCGACCCCTTCCCGGTCAAGGGAATGGACGCGGTCGTCTTCGCCGTGGGCAACGCCAAGCAGGCGGCGCACTACTACTCCACCGCCTTCGGCATGCAGCTGGTCGCCTACTCCGGACCGGAGAACGGCAGCCGCGAGACCGCGAGCTACGTACTGGAGAACGGCTCCGCGCGGTTCGTCCTCACCTCGGTCATCAAGCCCGCCACCGACTGGGGCCGCTTCCTCGCCCGGCACGTGGCCGAACACGGCGACGGTGTCGTCGACCTCGCCATCGAGGTGCCGGACGCGCGCGCCGCGTACGCCTACGCCCTGGAGCACGGCGCCCGCTCGGTCGCCGAGCCGTACGAGGTCAAGGACGAGCACGGCACGGTCGTGCTGGCCGCCGTCGCCACCTACGGCGAGACCCGCCACACCCTCGTGGACCGCTCCGGCTACGACGGCCCGTACCTGCCCGGCTACGTCGCCGCCCAGCCGATCGTCGCACCGCCCGCGAAGCGCACCTTCCAGGCGATCGACCACTGCGTCGGCAACGTCGAGCTCGGGCGCATGAACGAGTGGGTCGGCTTCTACAACAAGGTCATGGGCTTCACGAACATGAAGGAGTTCGTGGGCGACGACATCGCCACCGAGTACAGCGCGCTGATGTCGAAGGTCGTCGCGGACGGCACCCTCAAGGTCAAGTTCCCGATCAACGAACCGGCCGTCGCCAAGAAGAAGTCCCAGATCGACGAGTACCTGGAGTTCTACGGCGGGGCCGGTGTCCAGCACATCGCGCTCAACACCAACGACATCGTGCAGACGGTCCGCACGATGCGCGCGGCCGGTGTCGAGTTCCTCGACACGCCCGACTCCTACTACGACACGCTGGGGGAGTGGGTCGGTGAGACCCGCGTCCCGATCGACACCCTGCGCGAGCTGAGGATCCTCGCCGACCGCGACGAGGACGGCTACCTGCTGCAGATCTTCACCAAGCCGGTCCAGGACCGCCCGACCGTCTTCTTCGAGATCATCGAGCGCCACGGCTCGATGGGCTTCGGCAAGGGCAACTTCAAGGCCCTGTTCGAGGCGATCGAGCGCGAGCAGGAGCGCCGCGGCAACCTCTGACGCGAAGGGGCCGCCCCCCATCAGGCCGTGCGGGTGTCACGGGGCACCCGCACGACCTCCCACGCGCCCGTCCCCGGCACGCCCGTGCCCGGCGGCTCACCCCGTGCCGACGCCCCGCCCGGGTGGACGAAGGCCGCCTCCGGCGGGGTTCACACCGGTGGTCCCGGGTGCGACCCTGTGATCATGAGCCGTAGCGAAGCGCCCCGCTCCGAGGACACCGCGACGACCGGCGACCTCGTCGACCTGCTGCTCGGCGGCCTCCCCGCCGAGGCGGTCCTCACCGACCCCGACGTCACCGCCTCCTACGCCCACGACATGGCCAGCTTCTGCCCGGCCGGGGCCCCCGCCGCCGTCGTGCTGCCCCGTACGACCGAACAGGTCCAGCACGTGATGCGCACCGCCACCGCGCTGCGCGTCCCCGTCGTCCCCCAGGGCGCCCGCACCGGACTGTCCGGCGCCGCCAACGCCTCCGACGGCTGCATCGTGCTCTCCCTGACCAGGATGGACCGCATCCTGGAGATCGACCCCGTCGACCGCATCGCCGTCGTCGAACCCGGCGTCGTCAACGCCGCCCTGTCACGGGCCGTCGGCGCCCACGGCCTGTCCTACCCGCCGGACCCCTCCAGCTGGGAGACGTGCACCGTCGGCGGCAACATCGGCACGGCCTCCGGCGGCCTGTGCTGCGTGAAGTACGGGGTCACCGCCGAGTACGTCCTCGGACTGGACGTGGTGCTCGCCGACGGGCGGCTCATGTCCACCGGCCGCCGCACCGCCAAGGGCGTCGCCGGCTACGACCTGACCCGGCTGTTCGTCGGCTCCGAGGGCTCCCTCGGCATCGTCGTACGGGCCGTGCTCGCGCTGCGCCCCAAGCCGCCCGGACAGCTGGTGCTGGCCGCCGAGTTCGCCTCCTCCGCCGCCGCCTGCGACGCGGTGTGCCGGATCATGGAGGACGGCCACGTCCCCTCACTCCTGGAACTCATGGACCGCACGACGGTCAGGGCCGTGAACGCCATGGCGCGGATGGGCCTGCCCGAGACCACCGAGGCGCTGCTCCTGGCCGCGTTCGACACCACCGCCCCGGCCGCCGACCTCGCCGCCGTCGGCGCGCTGTGCGAGGCCGCCGGCGCCACCCGGGTCGTCCCCGCCGAGGACCCGGCCGAGTCCGAACTGCTCCTCCAGGCGCGGCGCCTGTCGCTCACCGCGCTGGAGGCGGTCACGGGCGTGACGATGATCGACGACGTGTGCGTGCCGCGCTCCCGGCTCGCCGACATGCTCGACGGCGTCGACCGGATCGCCGGGAAGTACGGGCTCACCATCGGGGTCGTCGCCCACGCGGGGGACGGCAACACCCACCCGACGG
This sequence comes from Streptomyces sp. NPDC058741, assembly GCF_042746715.1. Lineage (NCBI taxonomy): Bacteria > Bacillati > Actinomycetota > Actinomycetes > Kitasatosporales > Streptomycetaceae > Streptomyces > Streptomyces sp. NPDC058741. Next base: position 8,588 of record NZ_JBHYQH010000036.1, read on the forward strand.
TCTGCTTCGACCCCGCGGACGCGGACGAGTCCCGGCGCGCCCGCGAGTCCTTCGACGAGATCATGGCCCTCGGTCTGGAACTCGGCGGCACCATCACCGGCGAGCACGGCGTCGGCGTCCTGAAGAAGGAGTGGCTGGCACGCGAGATCGGGCCCGTCGGGATGGAGATGCAGCGGGCCGTGAAGCAGGCCTTCGACCCGCTGAACATCCTCAACCCCGGCAAGCTCTTCTGACGCCGGCGCCCTCACCGGGCGAACAGCTGGGCCAGCGCGTCGTCCAGCCCGAGCTGCTCACCCTCCGTCCCCGGCGGGACCACGCGCAGCGTGCGCTCCAGCCAGGCCGACACCTGCGCCGCCCGAGCCTCCAGCAGGGCGTTCCCGTCCGGTGAGCTCAGCTCCATCAGCACGACACCGCGTCCCCCGGTCTTCGCCGGCCACACCCGCACGTCCCCCTGCCCGCACGGCCGGAACACGCCCTCCACGAGCAGGTCCCGTGCGAACGTCCAGTGCACCGGCTGCTCCGAGGTGATGTGGAAGGTGACGTGCACGGCGTACGGATCGGCGGTGACGTACCCGAGCCGGGCCGGCACCGGGACCCTGTGCTCCGGCGACAGGACGAGCATCAACTCCAGTTCGCGCTCCACGACGGTGTGCATGGCGGTCCTTCCTTCCCCTGTCCGCCGGCCCTGTGAGGGCCGGTCAGAAGAAGAGACCGTGCGCGGGCGGCGCCATTACGCGCCTTCACCCACTTTTTTCGCGGCCGGAGGCGGGACCTGGCGCGCCGCGGGGCTGTAGCACATCGGTGCTCGAAAGGGGCGGGTCCGGCGGGAGCTGCGGTACGGCGTGCCCTCGTCTGATAGATGTGGAGGCCCCCATTTGGCCCCCGAGCAGATACGGGACGACGGACATGAGCGCCCCAACCCCGGCACCCGGTGACGACAGGCCCCGCGAAGGGTATTACCCGGACCCGTCCATTCCTGGATACGTCCGGTACTGGAACGGTGCCGCCTGGGTACCGGGCACGAGCCGTCCGGCGCCCAAGGACGGCGAGTCGCTCGCGCCACCGCCCGGGGCGGGGACGGAGCGGCCCGCCGCCCCCGCCGCCCCCGCCGGCTCCTCCGGCCCGGCCTCCGGCGCCTCGGTCGCCTCGGTCGAGGCGACCGGCCCGCACTTCTTCGACGAGGACCCGGTCGAGGACCCGGCCGGGGACTCGGCCGGAGAGCCGGCCGCCGCCGGCGCCCAGCACGGCAGCCGTCCCGAACCGGCCGCCGCCTGGGGCGTCGACCGTTCCCGCCAGTCGGGCTTCGGCGGCGACCAGGACCGCCGCGTGTCGTGGGGCGTGCCGCAGGGCGCGCAGGGCGACCGGGGCGCGGCGCTGCCGGGTGCCGACCCGAGGGTTCCGCTCACGGACCGGGGGCCGGCCGGCGAGTCCGCCCGTACCGACGGCACGGCGGCGTCGGCGCCTCCGGCCGGCCAGCAGGCGGGAGCGGCGCCGGAGGGCGGCACCTTCGTGTTCCGCCGCCCGGCCGGGACGCCCGGGGCCGGGAAGGCACCCGCGGCCGACGCTCCCGACGACGGCACGATGACGTTCCGTGCGGTGCCGCCGCGTACCTCCGGTGCCGCAGCAGGCCCGGGCACCGCGGCGGCGGGTCAGGGCGGCGGGCCGGGAGCGTCCGGGCCCGCGGCGCAGGGCGGTTCCGCGGCCTCCGCACCCCACCCCGGCGCCCCGGCCTTCGGCGCGGCGGACGCGGCCGGCCCGGTCAGCGCCCCGGCGGGGCCCGCCTTCGGCGGTCAGGCCGCGGCGGGCGGACCCGGAAGCCCTCCGTCAGGGCCCGCGTTCAGCGCACAGGGCGGTGCGACGGGCTCCGCCGACGGCGTGAACCGGCCCGGCTTCGGCGCCGGGAAGGCCGCCGCCGCACGCGCCGCAGCCGGGCAGGCCGGGGCCGCGGCAGCCGGTGTCCAGGCGTCCGCCCAGGCCGCCGCAGCCGCTTCGACGGCCTTGTCCGGACCCCCGTCGTCCCCGGCCGTCCCGCCGCAGTCGGCCGGGCCGGGGCCCGGCACCTCCCAGCCCGCCGCCCCCGCCTCCACCCCCCTCAGCCCCGGCCCCGGCGGCGGCCAGTCGTCCTGGGCGCAGCAGGTGCACCGGCTCGCCGGGGCGGGCGGGGGCGACGAGCAGCCCGTCGCCCCCTGGAAGCCGCCGGTCGACGACGTGTTCCAGGCGGCCGCCCGGCGCCAGGCCGCGGCCCGTCCCGCCGGGCTCGGCAAGCGGCTGGCGGCCCGGCTCGTGGACACCGTCGTCGTGCTGGGCGTCACCGCCGCGGCGGCCGTCCCTCTCGGCACCAGGGCCGTCGACCACGTCAACGAGAAGATCGAGGCGGCCAGGCTGTCGGGCGAGACCGTCACGGTCTGGCTGCTCGACGGGACCACGTCGACGTACCTGGGCATCGTGCTGGCCGTCCTGCTGCTCGTCGGCGTCGTGTCTGAGGTGCTGCCCACCGCCAAGTGGGGCCGCACCCTCGGCAAGAAGCTGATGGGGCTCGACGTGCGGGACATCGAGGGCCACGATGCCCCCGGCTTCGGCGCGGCCCTGCGGCGCTGGCTGGTCTACAGCGTGCCCGGACTCCTCGTCGTCGGGGTCGTCGGCGTCGCCTGGTGCCTCTTCGACCGGCCGTGGCGCCAGTGCTGGCACGACAAGGCCGCGCACACCTTCGTGGCGGGCTGAGCGGCAGGCGCCGTACGCCTGCCGCGGGGCGACGGCGTATCGCGCCGCGGGACGGGTGAGACGCGTACCTCGGACGGGCGTCTGCCGGATGCGGAGCCCGGGGCTTCGCGGTCGACTCGGGCCATGAGCAGTGAACCGCCCCCCGGCTCCGGTCAGCAGCCGCCCGAGGACGACCCGTTCAGGAAGCGCCCCCCGGACGGACCACCGCACGAGGGAGCGGGCGCGCCCCACGGCAACGAGCCGCCGCCGTACCCGGGCGGTGGCCAGGGCGGTCCGGGCGGCCCCTCGGGTCCGGGAGGCGGCCCCTACGGGCCCCCGGGCGGCGGCGGCCCGTACGGCGAGCCCCCGGGCGGTGGCCCCTACGGCGGTGGGTCCTCCCCCGCCGACCCCCTCGCCGGCATGCCGCCGCTCGCCGACAGCGGCAAACGCACGCTCGCCCGCATCATCGACATGATCCTGGTCGGTGTCGTCGTCTGGCTGCTGACCTGGGGCGTCGGCGTCAGCGAGTACAGCGTCAACACCGACCGCATCCAGATCAGCAAGTCCTTCTGGCAGTCGACGGTCGCCGCCGTGCTCTACATCGCCTACGACACCGCCCTGATCGCCACCTCCGGCCAGACCCTCGGCAAGAGGCTGCTGAACCTGCGCGTGGCCAACCTGGACAACGGCGCCACACCCTCCGTGCCGACCGCGCTGGCGCGTGCGGCGGTGCTCTGGATCCCGTTCGCCTTCTGCTGCGCCTGCGTCTGGACCGCGATCGCGGGCGGCTGGAGCTTCTTCGACCGCCCCTACAAGCAGGGCCTGCACGACAAGGCGGCCAAGACGGTCGTCGTCAGCACGAACTGAGGGGCACGAGGGGCGAGCGGCCCTCGCACGGCCGAAGGGCGGTCAGGAGGCCGCCCGCTCCCGCACCTGCTCGGGGGCCGAAGCGGCGACGGGCGCCCGCACCGGCTCCAGGGGAGCGGGCCGCTCCACCGGCGCCGGGCGCATGCCGGGCCGGGGGACCGTCATGGCGACCAGCAGCCCGAGGGCGAGCGCCGCGACGGCGACGACGGCGATGGCCGGACCCGAACTCGTCCCGGACAGCAGCAGCATGGCGAGGGCCGAGAAGATCACGGTGCACGAACCGTAGGCGAGCTGTGCGGCGGTCGGACGGGGCATGGCCATCATGTCCTCGAAGTGGGGGTCCACGGGGGGCGTCGGCCTGGCGTTCCGCCGGCTTCCGGGCGTTCCGCCAAGCGACTCTAACCGGCAGCGTGCCCGAGCGGAACGAGCGGTAAGCGTGACCTAACCGACAAGGGCGGTGCACGGGGGGCGCACGGATTCACGGTGTCCACGGAGTGGACATGTGCACGCGCCCACTGCCGGACGGGCATTTCGGTGGTTGTCCGCAAAACGAACGCCGACTCCGCATAGTGCAATTGACCTGTCCAAGTCAAGATCTGTCTTTTCTGATGAACCTCTAGTCAAATGACGTCACTTGACTACACGCGTTGATCACGCGCGCGGACCGCACCTGGCCCAGGATCCCTTCCTCCCGCGCGCTCGAACGCGGGGGAGGACCTCAAGTGACCAGTAGAACCCGGACGTTCAGAGCGGCCGCCATCGGTGTGGCGCTCGCGGCGGCCACCGCCACCGCCACCGCCTCCACCTACGCGGTGGCCGACGACACCTCGGCCCCCCGGTCGACCACCGTGGACCGGCACGACCCGGCGGACCGCCACGGTGACGAGCACAACCTCGCAGGCCCGCTGTCCAAGACGCAGGAGGCGCAGCGTCAGGAGGCCCTGCAGCAGGTCCTGTCCGGCAAGACCAAGATCAAGAATCGTGACGGTTCGAAGGTCGTCCAGCTCAAGAGCAAGAAGGGCGACAGCAAGTACGTCGAACTCGGCCGCGAGAAGACCGACAAGATCTTCACCATCCTGGTCGAGTTCGGCGACAAGATCGACACCCGCTACGGCGGCACCGCGGGCCCGCTGCACAACCAGATACCCAAGCCGGACCGCAAGAAGGACAACTCCACCGCCTGGCGCGCCGACTACGACCGGGACTACTTCCGGGATCTGTACTTCGGCTCGGGCAAGGGCGTCGACTCGGTCAAGACGTACTTCGAGAAGCAGTCCTCGGGCCGCTACTCGGTCGAGGGTGAGGTCTCCGACTGGGTCAAGGTGCCCTACAACGAAGCCCGTTACGGCTCCAACAAGTGCGAACCCGACAACTGCGCCTGGTACGCGGTCGCGGACGGCGTGAGCGCCTGGGTCGCCCAGCAGAAGGCGGCTGGGAAGACCGACGCGCGAATCAGGACCGAGCTCGCCGAGTACGACCAGTGGGACCGCTACGACCACGACGGCGACGGCGACTTCGACGAGCCCGACGGCTACATCGACCACTTCCAGATCGTGCACGCCGGCGAGGACGAGTCCGCGGGCGGCGGCGCGCAGGGTGAGGACGCGATCTGGGCGCACCGCTGGTACGCCTTCGGCACCGACGCCGGCGCCACCGGCCCCGAGAACAACAAGCTCGGCGGTGCGAAGATCGGCGACACCGGCATCTGGGTCGGCGACTACACCATTCAGCCGGAGAACGGCGGTCTCGGCGTCTACGCCCACGAGTACGGCCACGACCTCGGCCTGCCGGACCACTACGACACCAACGACGGCGAGAACTCCACCGGTTTCTGGACGCTGATGTCGTCCGGCTCCTGGCTGGGCACAGGCAGGAACGAGATCGGCGACCTGCCCGGCGACATGACCGCCTGGGACAAGCTGCAGCTGGGCTGGCTGAACTACGACCGGGCCAAGGCCGGCGTGAACTCCTGGCACAAGCTGGGCGTCGCCGAGTACAACACCAAGCACAAGCAGGCCCTGGTCGTCGATCTGCCCAAGAAGGCGGTCACCACCGAGATCGTCACGCCCGCCGAGGGCGCGACGCAGTGGTGGAGCGGCAGCGGTGACAACCTCAAGAACACGCTGACGCGTTCGGTGGACCTCACCGGCAAGGCGAAGGCCGAGCTGACCCTCGACGGCTGGTACGACATCGAGGCCAACTACGACTACCTCTACACCGAGGTCTCGACCGACGGCGGCGCCAACTGGACCGCCCTCGACGGCACGGTGGACGGCCGGCCGATCCCGCGCGACGGCAGCGACAAGCCGGCCCTCACCGGCACGATCGACGGCTACGAGAAGCTCGCCTTCTCGCTCGACGCCTACGCCGGCAAGAAGATCGACCTGCGTTTCCGCTACCAGACCGACGGCGGCGTGGCCCAGAAGGGCTTCGCGGCCGACGCCATCACGGTGACCGCCGACGGCGCGCCCGTCTTCACGGACGACGCCGAGACCGCGGACGACGCGTGGAAGGCCACCGGCTTCTCCCGCATCGGCGCGTCCTTCACCAAGGACTACGCGCAGTACTACATCGCCGAGAACCGGCAGTACGTGTCGTACGACAAGACGCTCAAGGTCGGCCCGTACAACTTCGGCTTCACCGAGCGCCCGGACTGGGTCGAGCACTACGCGTACCAGAACGGCCTGTTGATCTGGAAGTGGGACACCTCCCAGGCGGACAACAACACCAGCCAGCACCAGGGCACCGGTCTGGTCCTGCCGATCGATTCGCACCCGGACGCGCTGAAGTGGGCCGACGGCACGCTGATGCGCAACCGCATCCAGTCCTACGACTCGCCCTTCAGCCGCTACCGCACCGACGGCATGACACTGCACAAGGGCGACGTGGCGAAGTACATCCCGGGGTCGAAGGGCGTGTCGGTCTTCAACGACCGCACGAACGACTACTACGACGAGTCGAACCCCACCGCGGGCGTCAAGATCACTGACACCAACACGAAGATCAAGATCCTCAAGGAGGCCAAGGACGGCTCGACGATCGAGCTGGAGGTCGGCCCCGCGGGTAGGTAATCCGCATCCTTCCAGGTCAGAACGTGATCGGCGGTGACCCACTGGCGGGTCACCGCCGATCCGTGTTTAGGTGCGTCCTGTGGCTCTCTTATTGACACCGACCGACACGGGGGGTTGAGCGCATGGCCGCAGGAGGCTTCTGCAAGCTGCCGAACGGCAGGGTGGTGGTGGCACTGAACCTGCCCAGCCCCGCCGCCCACGGCCCCGGCGCCGTCCGCGTCCTCGTCCACTCCGTGAACCGCGCCCGGGCCCTGACCAGGCTCCGCAACCTCGGTCTGCGGTCGGTCTACCTACGCGGCAACGCCTCCCCGCCGACCCCCGACGAGGTCACGGCCGTCCTGCACCACCCCGACGGCCTGATATGGCGCACGGCCCCCGACAACGCTGTCGCGGGCGCCCCGGACCTCCCCCAGGAACTGTGGCGCCCGATCAGAGCCCTCCTCGGACGCCCCGCGGCCCGGACCTGACCGCGGGACGCGGCCGGGCTGCCGGCCGACCTAACGGACGACCGGCTCGCCGGTGAGCTCCACGCCCCCCTCCCGCAACTCCTCCAGGGCCCGCTCGGTGGTCTCGGCGGCCACTCCCGCGGTCAGGTCCAGCAGGACCCGTGTGCGGAAACCCTCCCGGGCGGCGTCCAGGGCCGTCGCCCGGACGCAGTGGTCGGTGGCGATGCCGACCACGTCCACCTCGGTGACCTCGCGGGCGCGCAGCCACTCGGCGAGGGGCGTGCTGTTCTCGTCGGTCCCCTCGAAGCCGCTGTACGCCGCCGCGTAGGCCCCCTTGTCGAACACCGCATCGATCGACCCCGAGGCGACCGCGGGGGCGAAGTTCGGGTGGAAGCCGACGCCCTCCGTGCCGGCGACGCAGTGCGCGGGCCAGGAGCGGACGAAGTCGGGGTGGGTGGAGAAGTGGCCGCCGGGCGCGATGTGGTGGTCGCGGGTGGCCACCACGTGCTGGTAGCCGGACCCGGCGGCCTGCCCGATCAGCTCGGTGACGGCGGCCGCCACGTCGGCACCACCGGTCACCGCGAGGCTGCCCCCCTCACAGAAGTCGTTCTGCACGTCTACGACGATCAAGGCGCGGCGCATGGTCGGTGTCCTTCGGCTATGAGGTCGGCGAGCCCGGCCGTGGTGCGACCGAGCCCGGGGACGGGGAGCTGCGGGCGGGAGGGGGCACGGGTCGGGGCATCGCGGCACACCGCCATTAGCTACCCGAGGCCGGGTGCAGGTACTCCGTGGGAAGGACCGGCTCGCCGCGCGAGAGCTGGGTCGCCGACATCGGCAGCCCGGCGCGCGCCGCCGCGTGCCGGTCCCGCGCCGCGTCCAGGGGTTCGCGCGCCACCACCTCGCCGCCCTTGACCAGCTCCACCGGCAGCTGCCGGTCGGCGAGCCGAGCCGGCACCGGCCCGGTGCCGATCACCTCGGCCTCGGCGACCCCGTGGGAGTCCAGCCGCCGCGCGGCCCACTTGCGGCCGCCGACGGACGTCTTGCCGCCGGTGGCCTTCTTCGCCACCGGCACCAGCGGCGCCTTCGGATCGGTGGAATCGGCCCGGGCGACCAGCTTGTAGACCATCGAGGAGGTGGGGTGGCCGGAGCCCGTCACCAGCTGCGTGCCGACGCCGTACGCGTCCACGGGCGCCGCCGCCAGCGAGGCGATGGCGTACTCGTCCAGGTCGGAGGTCACGACGATCTTCGTGTCCCGCGCCCCCAGCTCGTCCAGCTGCTGCCGCACCCGGTGCGCGACCAGCAGCAGGTCGCCGGAGTCGATCCGCACCGCGCCCAGCTCCGGGCCGGCGACCTCCACGGCCGTGCGGACCGCCTCGGCGACGTCATAGGTGTCCACCAGCAGCGTCGTGCCCCGGCCCAGCGTGTTCACCTGCGCCTGGAAGGCGTCCCGCTCGCTGTCGTGCAGCAGGGTGAAGGCGTGCGCGGAGGTGCCGACGGTGGGGATGCCGTAGCGGAAGCCGGCGGCCAGGTCGGAGGTGGTCGAGAAGCCGCCGACGTAGGCGGCGCGGGAGGCCGCCACCGCCGCCAGCTCGTGGGTGCGCCGGGCGCCCATCTCGATCAGCGGCCGGTCGCCGGCGGCCGCGGACATGCGGGAGGCGGCCGCGGCGATCGCCGAGTCGTGGTTGAGGATCGACAGGATCACCGTCTCCAGCAGCACGCACTCGGCGAAGGTGCCCTCGACCCGCATGATCGGCGAGCCCGGGAAGTACACCTCGCCCTCGGGGTAGCCCCAGACGTCACCGGTGAACCGGTAGCCGGCGAGCCACTGGAGGGTCTCCTCGTCGACGATCTCCCGCTCGCGCAGGAAGCCGAGGACGTCCGCGTCGAAGCGGAAGTTCTCCACCGCGTCCAGCACCCGCCCGGTGCCCGCCACGACGCCGTAGCGACGCCCGTCCGGCAGCCGCCGGGTGAAGACCTCGAACACGCTCCGCCGCTCGGCCGTGCCCGACGTCAGCGCGCCCCGCAGCATCGTCAGCTCGTACTGGTCCGTGAAGAGCGCCGTCGAGGGGACATCCACCGGCAGCCCAAGGTCCGCTGTGTTCATGACGGTGAGCCTACCCCCATTTCGTCAATCTGACGATTGCAGTCCCGCGGCGCGAGATCGTCCTGTGGCCAGGCCCGTTTGTGCGACCACCCCCCTCGGGTGGCAGCATGGGCACTGTGACGTCACCCGCGCCCCTGGAGATCGAACGCACCGAGTCGGCGGAGGAGGTCTTCGCCGTACCCGAGCCCGACGTCCCCTGGGTCACCATCGTCCACAACGACCCGGTCAACCTCATGAGCTACGTGACGTACGTCTTCCAGACGTACTTCGGCTACTCCAAGGACAAGGCCACCGAGCTCATGCTCGACGTCCACCACAAGGGCCGGGCGGTCGTCTCCAGCGGCACCCGCGAGGAGATGGAACGCGACGTGCAGGCCATGCACGGCTACGGCCTGTGGGCCACCCTCCAGCAGGACCGCAAGTAGCCAGCACCCCGCCCAGCAGCGAAAAGGCGTTCATGCCCGGAACCTTCGAACCGCTTCCCGGCGGCGGCGCGGCCGTCGCCCTCGACGACGTCGAGATCTCCATCATCCGGTCGCTGGCCGTCCAGCTCCTGGAGCTCATCGGACCGGGCCCGGCCGCGGACGCCCCCGAGGACCCGCTCGCCGAGCTGTTCGCGGAGGGCCCGAGCGAGCCGCCCGCCGACCCGGTCCTGCGGCGCCTGTTCCCGGACGCCTACGGTGGCCCCGGGCAGCCCGCCTCGCCCCGGGACGCCGAGGAACAGCGGGCGCACTCCGCCGAGTTCCGCCGCTACACCGAGAACGACCTGCGCGCCGGCAAGCGCGGCAACGCCGTCGCGGTGGTCCGCTCCCTGGACGCCCTCTCCTCCGCCTCGGCCGGTGAGGGCGGGGCCGTGCTGAAGCTGTCGCCGCAGGAGTCGCAGCAGTGGCTGGGCGCCCTGAACGACCTGCGGCTCGCGATCGGCGCGCGTCTGGAGATCACCGACGAGGAGGACGGCGACCTGCTGTACCGCCTGCCGGACGAGGACCCGCGCAAGCCGATGGTGATGGCCTACCTCTGGCTCGGCGGACTGCAGGAGACCCTGGTCGCAACCCTTATGCCGTGATCTGTGCAGGTTCCGTACCCGCCTCATGACCGGTTCGTGTTCGCTCAGCGGACGCTCAAATCCGGGTAACGATCCCCCCAAGAGTGCCCGTGTCCTATGGGTACTCCGATTGCGCTTTGTCTGCTTCTTCCTGTGCGGTGCGCCACATTTTGCGTCCCGATCCGCCGTGCGGCCGTGATAGATCTTCACGACCGCCCGGCGAACACCACCCGAATGTTCGGCCGGGTGCGCCACCGAGCCGGCAACCGCCGGCCAGGCACGAGCGGGCTCGTGCAGTTCGCTCAACTCCATCATCCGGGGGGATCGAGACCCGGTCCGAGGCCGACGAAAGGTCCGGGTCGGCATGGAGAAAGGCGCACCACACATGACCTCAGCGCAGGTCGAATCGGAAACCGTCCCCGAAGAGGGGTACGAGCGCGGACTCGGCAGCCGCCAGGTCCAGATGATCGCCATCGGCGGCGCCATCGGCGTCGGCCTGTTCATGGGGGCCGGGGCGAACATCGCCAAGGCCGGCCCCAGCATCATCCTCATGTACGCCCTCGCGGGCGTCGTCATCTTCCTCATCATGCGGGCCCTGGGCGAACTGCTCCTCTACCGCCCCGTCTCCGGCTCCTTCGCCGAGTACGCCCGCGAGTTCCTCGGCCCGTTCTTCGGCTTCGTCACGGGCTGGACGTACTGGCTCATGTGGGTGGTCACCGGCATGGCCGAGCTCACGGCCGCCGCGATCTACATCCACTTCTGGTTCCCGGAGATCCCCCAGTGGGTCAGCGCCCTGGTCTTCCTGGTGGTGCTCTTCGGCGTCAACCTGATCTCCGTCAAGCTCTTCGGCGAGGTCGAGTTCTGGTTCTCGATGGTCAAGGTCACGGCCATCATCGGCATGATCGTCATCGGCCTCGGCGTGCTCACCCTCGGTTTCTCCGACGCCGGTGACACCGCCGCCGTCTCCCACCTCTGGTCGCACGACGGCTTCTTCCCGAACGGCATCGGCTCCAGCCTGATGACGCTCCAGGGCGTCATGTTCGCCTACCTCGCCGTCGAGCTCGTCGGCGTCACCGCGGGCGAGTCCGAGAACCCCGAGAAGACCCTGCCCAAGGCCATCAACACCCTGCCCTGGCGCATCATCGTCTTCTACGTCGGCGCGCTGCTGGTCATCCTCTCCGTCGTCAAGTGGACCGAGTTCTCCGCCGGCGAGAGCCCCTTCGTCCACGCCTTCGGCGAGATCGGCATCCCGCTCGCCGCGGGCATCGTCAACTTCGTGGTGCTCACCGCGGCCCTGTCGTCCTGCAACTCGGGCATGTACTCGACCGGGCGGATGCTGCGCGGCCTGGCCGCCAACAGCGAGGCCCCGCAGGCCTTCGGCAAGCTCAACGCCCGCAAGACCCCGGCCGTCGGCATCACGGTGTCCGTGGCGCTCATGGGCATCGGCGTCGTCCTCAACTACGTCGTCCCGGAGAAGGCGTTCCTCTACGTCACCTCCGTCGCCACCGCGGCCGGCATCTGGACCTGGATGATGATCCTCGTCAGCCACATCCGCTACCGCGCCGCGGTCGACGCCGGCCGGCTGCGCGCCTCGTCCTTCCCCGCTCCCGGCGGAGCGCTCTCCAGCCGGGTCGCGCTCCTCTTCCTCATCGGCGTGACCTGCATGATCGCCTACGACAAGGACGCGCGGGTCTGCCTGTACGTCGCGGCCGGCTGGGCCGTCGCCCTCGGCGTCGGCTGGACGGTCCTCAAGAGCCGCAACCCGCGGATCGCCGAGCGCCGCGACGCGGAGCTCGAGAAGGTCGGCTGACCGGCCCGCCGCCCCACCAGGACGCCCGGCCGCGGGGAGTACTCGTGGCACGCCCCGCGGCTGCCGCTCAGGGCGTCCGGCATGTGGGCCGTTCCGTACCAGCAGACGGTACGGAACGGCCCTCTGCTTATCCTGACGAGCATGCTGACCATCACCCAGGCCCTCGTCGACCAGATCGTCGTCCACGCGCGCAAGGACCATCCCGACGAGGCGTGCGGCGTCATCGCCGGCCCGGCGGGCTCGGACCGCCCCGAGCGCTTCATCCCCATGCTGAACGCGGCCATGTCGCCCACGTTCTACGAGTTCGACTCCGGCGACCTGCTCAAGCTCTACCGCGAGATGGACGACCGGGACGAGGAGCCGGTGGTGATCTACCACTCCCACACGGCCACCGAGGCCTACCCCTCGCGCACCGACATCTCCTACGCCAACGAGCCCGGCGCCCACTACGTCCTGGTCTCCACCGCCGACACCGACGGCGCCGGCCTGTTCCAGTTCCGCTCCTTCCGCATCGTCGAGGGCGAGGTCACGGAGGAGGAGGTCCGGATCGTGGAGGCGTACTGACCACGGCCTGAACTCGTCCTCTCCGTGAACATCTCGCCATGCGGATGAAATGCGTCCGGTATATGGGATCACATTCGGGGAGCCCGGCCGGGAATCGATACGATGACCGCATGGTTCTCCATGACGTGAGCGAAAAGACGCCGGGCATGCTGCTCGTGGCGCGGCTGCACGTCGACCTGTGCAGGCTCGCCAGCGCCATCTGTTGACGCGGCACCCTGCCGCCGTACGGCCGTGAGCCGCGGCGAACCGCTTCACCTGCGTACCACCACGCACGCCCGCGCCGCCGCACGCCGCCACCCGACGACACCTTCCGACAGGAGCCCCGAGCCATGGCCATCGAGGTCCGCATCCCGACCATCCTCCGCACCTACACCGACGGCCAGAAGACGGTGGAGGGCAAGGGGGACACCCTCGCCGAGCTCTTCAGCGACCTCGAGACCCGGCACGCGGGCATCGAGGCGCGCATCGTGGACGGCGGGCAGCTGCGCCGCTTCGTCAACGTCTACCTGAACGACGAGGACGTGCGCTTCCTCGACGGCATCGACACCAAGCTGTCGGACGGCGACAACGTCACGATCCTGCCGGCCGTGGCAGGAGGTTCTGCCGCGGCGAAGCCGCGTCCGGCCGGGGTGGCGGTCGGGCGGCGGGCGGGAATGGTCTGATCACCCATGCGCTACGACTCACCCCTGGCCGCGGTGGGCAACACCCCTCTGGTGCGCCTGCCGCGGCTGTCGCCGTCCGCCGACGTCCGGATCTGGGCGAAGCTGGAGGACCGCAACCCCACCGGCTCGGTCAAGGACCGCCCGGCCCTGCACATGATCGAGCAGGCGGAGAAGGACGGCCGCCTCACCCCGGGCTGCACGATCCTGGAGCCGACCTCCGGCAACACCGGCATCTCCCTGGCGATGGCGGCCAGGCTCAAGGGCTACCGCATCGTGTGCGTGATGCCGGAGAACACCTCGCAGGAACGCCGGGACCTGCTGGCCATGTGGGGCGCCGAGATCATCTCCTCCCCGGCCGCCGGCGGCTCCAACACCGCCGTACGGGTCGCCAAGGAGCTCTCGGCCGAGCACCCGGACTGGGTGATGCTCTACCAGTACGGCAACCCGGACAACGCGGGCGCCCACTACGCCACCACCGGCCCGGAGATCCTCGCCGACCTGCCGTCAATCACCCACTTCGTGGCCGGCCTCGGCACCACCGGCACCCTCATGGGCGTCGGCCGCTACCTGCGCGAGCACAAGCCGCACGTGAAGATCGTCGCCGCCGAACCCCGCTACGACGACCTGGTCTACGGCCTGCGCAACCTCGACGAGGGGTTCGTGCCCGAGCTGTACGACGCCTCCGTGCTCACCACCCGCTTCTCGGTGGGCTCCGCGGACGCGGTCACCCGCACCCGCGAGCTGCTCCAGCAGGAGGGCATCTTCGCCGGCGTCTCCACCGGCGCCGCGCTGCACGCCGCGATCGGCGTCGGCAAGAAGGCCGTGAAGGCCGGCGAGACGGCCGACATCGTCTTCGTCGTCGCCGACGGCGGCTGGAAGTACCTGTCGACGGGCGTCTACACGGCGGCCACGACGGAAGAGGCCATCGACACGCTCCAGGGCCAGCTCTGGGCGTGAGGGGCCGCAAGGACGCAAGGACACACCGAAGGGCCGGAGCCACGACTCCGGCCCTTCGCGTCGACCGCCTCAGCCCGCCAGGTAGCGCACCTGGTCCCACAGCGCCGGATCCACCACCCCGACCCGCCGGCGGAGGCCCCACACCGGGACCTCGCGCAACTCGTCCGTCTCCAGGAAGCTCGCACGGCCCCGCGCGTCCCCGACCGAGCCCGGGGGCAGCGGGATCACACCCGTGCGCCCGTGCCGGAACCGGGTCGTGATCCTGGCGACCGTCGCGCGCTCCCCGCGCACCGCCAGCACCAGGCACGGCCGGTCCTTCGTCCGGGGGGAATCCTCGTGGGGCACGTCCGCCCACCAGATCTCCGCGGGCTCCGGCCGCCCCGCCACCGCGGCCGCCGGCGCACGGCCGCGCCGCTCCAGAGGGCGGTGCCCCCGGCCCCAGCCGTCGACGAGCGTGGCCACGAGCGCGAGCAGTACCACCGCGGCGAGCGCCAGCCACCAGGACGTGTCCATACTGAGACGGTACCGGCGCACCGACCCCCACGCGCCGTCCCCGCGAGGATCGCGCCCGGCCTGCCAGCCGAACCGGTGACACCACAGGTGAGTTCGCCCACAACGGGCCTTGGCGGAGGAGCTACCGGAGGTTTTGCGCCTTACGCTCGACGGACCGCACGACCCCCGACGCCCCTCACAGACATTCCCGCCAGCGGAGGTTTCTGCTTCATGAAGCTCACCGTCGTCGGCTGCTCGGGGTCGTTCCCGTCCGCGGAATCGGCCTGCTCGAGCTACCTCGTCGAGGCCGACGGCTTCCGGCTGCTTCTCGACATGGGCAACGGTGCCCTGGGCGAGCTGCAGCGCCACTGCGGTCTCTACGACCTCGACGCGATCTTCCTCAGCCACCTGCACGCCGACCACTGCATCGACATGTGCGCGTACTTCGTCGCGCGCTACTACCGCCACGACGGCGGCCGCTGCGCTCCGCTGCCCGTCCACGGACCCGAAGGCACGGAACACCGGCTGACCACCGCCTACGCGGACACCCCCACCGCCTCCTCCATGAGCGAGGTCTTCGACTTCCACACGGTCAAGCCGTCCACGTTCGACATCGGCCCCTTCACGGTGCACACCGAGCGGGTGGCCCACCCCGTGGAGGCGTACGGCATCCGCATCGAGCACGACGGCAAGGTCCTGACGTACTCCGGTGACACCGGCGTGAGCCCCGTCCTGGACGAACTCGCCCGGGACGCCGACCTGTTCCTGTGCGAGGCGGCCTTCACGCACGGCAAGGAGAACATCCCCGACCTGCACCTCAACGGCCGCGAGGCGGGAGAGACCGCCGCCCGGGCCGGCGCCCGGCGCCTGTTGCTCACCCACATCCCGCCGTGGACGGACCCCCAGGTCAACCTGGACGACGCCCGCGCGGTCTACGACGGTCCGGTCGAGCTCGCCGCGCCGCGCCGCACGTACGAGATCTGACCGGGCGCTGATGCGCGACGACCCCTTGAACCCGAGGACCGGTTCCGGGGCCCTCGCGCATCAGCGGGCTGCTTCGCCTCCGCCTTCCGCAGCTCGGCGAGTTCCTCGTCGGACTCGCGGCCCGGCGTCGGCAGGTCGAACCCGGTGATCGCGAAGCGGAACACCGCGTTGTAGACCGCCGCGAAGCACAGGCCCACCAGGGCCAGACCCCAAGAAGTCCACCGCGCCGGCCGAGAAGCCGAAGCCGTCCTTCATCCCCAGGGCCCACGTCAACGCCATCGACACACCCGTGAGCAGCGCGTGGATCGCGTGCAGCACCGGCGCGACGCACATGAACGTGAACTCGATCGGCTCGGTGACACCGGTGACGAACGAGGCCAGCGCGAGGGAGAACATCATGCCGCCGACGACCTTGCGGCGCTCGGGGCGGGCGCAGTGGACGATCGCCAGGCAGGCGGCCGGCAGGGCGACCATCATGATCGGGAGGAAGCCGGCTGCTTCACCCTCTGAGACCCCTTTCCCCACCGGAGAGGGGCCCCTTCCGCAGGTGCGGATAGGCTCAGCGGCATGTCTCGAATCGACGGCCGCACCCCCCAGCAGCTCCGCCCCATCACCATCGAGCGCGGCTGGAGCAAGCACGCCGAGGGCTCCGTCCTCGTCTCCTTCGGCGACACCAAGGTCTTCTGCACCGCCTCCGTCACCGAAGGCGTCCCGCGCTGGCGCAAGGGCAGCGGCGAAGGCTGGGTCACCGCCGAGTACTCCATGCTGCCCCGCTCCACCAACACCCGCGGCGACCGCGAATCCGTCCGGGGCCGCATCGGCGGCCGCACCCACGAGATCAGCCGCCTCATCGGCCGCTCGCTGCGCGCCGTCATCGACTACAAGGCCCTCGGCGAGAACACCATCGTCCTCGACTGCGACGTCCTCCAGGCCGACGGCGGCACCCGCACCGCGGCCATCACCGGCGCCTACGTCGCCCTCGCCGACGCCGTCGCCTGGGCCCAGCGCAAGAAGCTCGTCAAGGCCGGCCGCCAGCCCCTGACCGGCACCGTCTCGGCCGTCTCCGTCGGCATCGTCGGCGGCGTCCCCCTCCTCGACCTCTGCTACGAGGAGGACGTCAAGGCCGACACCGACATGAACGTCGTCTGCACCGGCGACGGCCGCTTCGTCGAGGTCCAGGGCACGGCCGAGGCCGAGCCCTTCGCCCGCGACGAGCTCAACTCCCTGCTCGACCTCGCCGTCGCCGGCTGCACCGAACTCGCCGCCCACCAGCGCACCGCGCTCGACTTCGTCCTCGACCGGTAAAGGACGCCCGAGACACGTGCTCGGCCAGGGCAACCGTGCCGAGCACCCACGCGTCTGAAGGAGTACGGGCGCACGGCTCATCCCTGTGCGCCCGGCCAGCCACGGGCCCGACCGGCCCACCGAACGAGAGGGACCGCTCCATGGCCGCGAGCCGCCGACGCCGCACCGCAGCCGTCGCCGCCACCCTGGCGGCCGTCGCGCTCACCGCCGGACTCACCACCGGCTGCGCCGCCGTCGACAAGGCGCTGGACTGTGTCCAGACCGCCGACGCCATCGCCGACAGCGTGACGGAACTCCAGCAAGCCGTGGACAACGCCGCCGGCGACCCGACCCGGCTCGACGAGTCCCTCGACTCCATCGACAAGAACCTCACCGACATCGGCGACAGGACCGACAACGCGGACGTCAGCAAGGCCGTCGACGACCTCGGCAAGGCCGTCGGCAACGTCCGCACGGCCATCGAGAACGGCGACGAGACGCCCGACATCAGCCCCGTCACGGACGCGGCGGGCGAACTGACGAAGGTCTGCACGCCGTAACGCGGCGCGCGCGGGACCGACGGCCGGCCCGTCCGGCTCGTCCCGCCCGGATCCCCGCGCCCCCTCGAGGGGGCGCGGACCCGGCGGCACGAGGGCCATACTCTGGTGGCCATGACCCGCCTGATCCTCGCCACCCGCAACGCCGGGAAGATCACCGAACTCCGCGCGATCATCGCCGAAGCCGGACTGCCCCACGAGCTCATCGGCGCCGACGCCCGCCCGGACATCCCCGACGTCAGGGAAACCGGCGTCACCTTCGCGGAGAACGCCCTGCTGAAGGCCCACGCCCTCGCCCGGGCGACGGGCCTGCCGGCCGTCGCCGACGACTCCGGCCTCTGCGTGGACGTCCTCAACGGCGCCCCCGGCATCTTCTCCGCCCGCTGGGCCGGCCGCCACGGCGACGACAAGGCCAACCTCGACCTCCTCCTCGCGCAGCTCGCCGACATCGCGGAGGAGCACCGAGGCGCCCACTTCGCCTGCGCCGCGGCCCTGGCCCTGCCCGACGGCACGGAGCGCGTGGTCGAGGGCCAACTCCGGGGCACCCTGCGCCACAAGCCCGCCGGGACGGGCGGCTTCGGCTATGACCCGATCCTCCAGCCGGACGGCGAAACCCGCACCTGCGCGGAACTGACCCCCCAGGAGAAGAACGCGATCAGCCACCGGGGCCAGGCGTTCCGGGCACTGGTGCCGGTGGTGCGGGAGCTGTTGGGCTGAGGGGAGTGAACCCGCGTACGACGAGGGGCGCGGCACCGCGACGGTGCCGCGCCCCCGTCGGCGTGGGCCCGGTGGGACTCGAACCCACGACACACCGGACCTAAACCGGCGCCCTCTTGGCCAGCTGGGGTACGGACCCGTCGCGGTTACTGTACTGGGCCGAGAGCGGTGGCGGCGCGGCGAGGTCGCGAGTGGGTCCGCGTCTGACCGTGACAGGAGGGGCAGAGGTACCGCAGGTTCTCGATCCGGTTGTCCAGCCGATCGCCGTCGATGTGGTCGATCTCCAGCACGAGTCTCCTGCCCTGCCAGCTTTCCCCAGTGCCGCACGCGCCGCAGACATGGGGCACGCCGAGGTCGTCGAGTGCCCGCCTGAGGAGCATCGTCGGCGTGCGCGGAGAACCAGGAGGGCGCCTCACCAGGATCTCGGCCGCGGACCTACGACGCGGGGAGGTCGTGCCCCGGAAATGGCCCTGCCCGGTGAAGTGGTCGGCCGACAAGCCGTAGAACTCGATGCTGCCTCTGACCTTCGCCCGGCGTGACCACCGGGTCGGGAAGTGGGAGACGTCCACCCCGGCTTCGGCCGTCCTCCGGCGCAGATGGCGTCTGCTGCCAGGTGTGGGTGTACCCCCGCACCATCGAGCGGCGTCGTCCCAGTTCGCTGTCACCCGTGCTGCTTCTTCCAGCACCTCGCGCGTGTACCTGGCCCTCATCATCGCCCCCGTTCTCGACCACCCGTTCGCGATCTCGTACGGAGTAACGAACCGCTTATCGGACCGTCACGCAGGGAATGCGGAACGGCCCGCGCCGGGGGCGTTCCGGTGCGAGCCGTTCGAGGGGGCGCGGAGAAGGGCCTCAGATCCCCAGGTCCTTGATGATCTTCGCGACGTGCCCCGTCGCCTTGACGTTGTACAGGGCCCGTTCGACCTTGCCCTCCTCGTCGACGATCACCGTGGAGCGGATGACGCCCACGACCGTCTTGCCGTAGAGCTTCTTCTCGCCGAACGCGCCGTACGACTCCAGGACCTGCTTGTCCGGGTCGGCGAGGAGGGTGACCTCGAGGGATTCCTTGTCGCGGAATCTGGCCAGCTTCTCCGGCTTGTCGGGGGAGATGCCGATGACGTCGTAGCCCGCGCCCGCCAGCACCTCCAGGTTGTCCGTGAAGTCGCAGGCCTGCTTCGTGCACCCGGGGGTGAGGGCGGCCGGGTAGAAGTAGACGATGACCTTGCGGCCCTTGTGGTCCGAGAGGGACACCTCATGGCCGTCGGCGTCGGGCAGGGTGAAGGCGGGGGCCACGTCCCCCGGCTGGAGTCGCTCGCTCATCGTCACAGCGTAACCGGGGGTCCTGACCGTGCGATGAGCGGTGGAGCTGACAGACTGTCCGGCACAGGCTTCACACCGACTTCGGAGGCGACACGGTGGCGGACACGGCGGACACCAGGACCCCGGCGCAGATCGAGGCGGACATCAAGCGCCGCCGCGCGACCCTGGCCGAGACCCTCGACGAGATCGGGGTGCGGGTGCACCCGAAGACCATCGTCGGGGACGCGAAGGCCAGGGTCGCGTCGAACATCGACCACACGCTCGGGCGGGCGTACGTAGGGGTCAACCGGGCGGTCACCGACGTACGCGCCCGGTTCGTGGACGAGGACGGCTCGCCCCGGCTGGAGCGGGTCGTGCCGGTCGCGCTCGTCGTGGTCGGTCTGGTCGGGCTGCTCGCGGTCGGTACGCGGCGGCGCAAGCGCTGACCCGGCCGGTCACGTTCGCGGGGAAGACAGGTAGGTTTCAGGGCGTGAGCGCCAAGAGAAACGAGAACAGCAACCATCCCGACAAGCTCCCCATCCGGATGCTCCACGACCGCGTCCTCGTGCGGCAGGACACCAGCGAGGGCGAGCGGCGTTCCGGCGGCGGCATCCTGATCCCCGCCACGGCGGCGGTCGGCCGGCGGCTCGCCTGGGCCGAGGTCGTCGCGGTGGGGCAGAACGTGCGGACGGTGGAGCCGGGCGACCGGGTTCTGTTCGACCCGGAGGACCGCGCCGAGGTGGAGGTGCGGGGCACCGCGTACGTGCTCATGCGCGAGCGCGACCTGCACGCCGTGGCCGCCGACCGGTTCGAGGGGTCGGAGGACTCCACGGGCCTGTATCTGTAGGTCCTCAGGGCAGGCGAAGGGGCCGGTGACCAGCGTCACCCGCCCCTTCGCCGTCCTCTGGCCAGCGTGGAGGATCCCGACGAGACGCGCCGTACCGGGACCAAGGCAAAGACGACGCACCCACCGTCAGCCCGTTTCCCGGAGGTGCCATGGCCTGGGTTCTGCTCGTCGTCGCCGGTCTGCTCGAGGTCGGCTGGTCCGTCGGCATGAAGTACACCGACGGCTTCACCCGCCCGCTTCCCAGTGTGCTCACCGGCGCCGGCATCGTCGCCAGCATGCTGCTGCTGTCGCAGGCCGCCAAGAGCCTGCCCATCGGTACCGCGTACGGCGTGTGGGTGGGGATCGGCGCGGCCGGGGCGGCGGTGTTCGGCATGGCGGTGCTGGGGGAGCCGGCGACCGCCGCCCGGATCTTCTTCGTGTGCCTGCTGTTGGTCGCCGTGGTGGGGCTGAAGGCGACCTCGGGTCACTGACGCCGGTCTACTCGCGGCGCGCGCCCTGCGGGACGACGCCCCAGCCGGGGCCGGTCGGTCCGCCGGTCGTGCCGCCGTCGGTGGTGTCGCCGCCCGTGGTCGTGCCGCCGTCGGTGGTGCCCCCGTCCGTCGTGCCGCCGTCGGTGGTGCCGCCGTCCGTCGTGCTGCCGCCGGTGGGGGGCTCGCCGCCGGTGGTGCCCCCGGTGGTGGTGCCGCCGACGGTCTGCCCCCCGGTCTGTCCCTCGGGGGCGCTCGGGGTCTGCTCGGGCGTCTGGGTGCCGGTCTCCTCGCCGCCGGTGGTGTCGTCGCCGTCGTCCGTGGCGCCGGTGGTCGGTTCGGCCGGGTTCTCGGTGGCGGGGGCCTGCGAGGCGCCGGCGCCCGGCTGGATGCGCAGGTCGAACTCCTCGGCGGGCTTGCCCTTGAGCGCGTCCTGGGTGAACTGCGTCCAGATCTCCGCGGGCGCGCCGCCGCCGTTGATGCGCGGCAGGCCCATCGCGCCGTACAGCGACTTGTGCGCGGCGGTGACGGGGTCCTGGCCCATGACGGAGACGACCGTGGCGAGGTCGGGGGTGTAGCCGGCGAACCAGGCGGCGGTGTCCTCCTCGGCGGTGCCGGTCTTGCCGGCGACGGGGCGGCCGGCGGCCTGCGCGGCGGAGGCGGTGCCGTTCCGGACGACGCTCTGCAGCATCGAGGTGGTGGTGTCGGCGGCCTCGCGGCTCACGGCCTGCCGGGTGCGCCGCTCGGGCAGGTCGACCGGGGTGCCGGCCTTGGAGACCTTCTCGACGATCGTGTAGGTGCCGTGCCGGCCGTGGTTGGCGAGGGTGGCGTAGGCCTCGGCCATGTCCAGGACGCTGGCGGTGGCCGTGCCGAGCGCGATGGCGGGGCCGTCGGCGAGGTCGGGCGTGGAGGCCGGGACGCCGAGGTCGATCGCGGTCTCCTTGACCTTCTGCGGGCCGACGTCGGCGGCCATCTGCGCGTACACCGAGTTCACGGAGCTGTCGGTGGCCTCGGTGACGGTGATGTCGCCGTAGGAGCGCTGGTCCTCGTTCTCGGGGGCGTAGGGCTGGCCGCTCCAGCCCTGGACCGGGCGCTTGTTGGTGCCGTCGTAGATCGTGCTCGGGGTGATGACGCGGCCGTCCTGGGTCTCCGAGTGGTTCTCGACGGCCGCGGTGAAGACGAACGGCTTGAAGGTGGAGCCGACCTGGAAGTCCCGGCGGGTGGCGTTGGGGGTGTACTGCTTGACGTAGTCGATGCCGTTGTACATCGCGACGACCTTGCCGGTCTTCGGGTCGACGGCGGCGCCGCCCGCGCGGACGTAGGTGTCGACCTTGTTCTTCTTCTTGTCGAGCCTGGACATCAGCTTGTCGTTCACGGCCTTCACGAACGCGTCCTGCTTGCCCTTCTGCAGGGTGGTCGTGATGCGGTAGCCGCCGGCGTCGAGCTCGCTCCCGTCGATGATCTTGTTGTCGGTGAGGTAGTCCCTGACGATCCGCACGATGTAGCCGCGCTGCCCGGACATGCCCGTGGAGAGGGTGGACTCCTTCGGCATGGGGAACGTCATGCCGGCCCGCTTCGACTCGCTGAGCCAGCCCTTGGTGACCATGCCGTCCAGGACGTAGTTCCAGCGGGACTCGGCGGCCTTGCGGTTCTCGGGGTGGGCGACGACGTCGTACTGGCTGGGCGCGTTGACGAGGGCGGCGAGGTAGGCGGCGCGGGCCGGGTCGAGGTCCTTGGCGTCCATGCCGTAGTAGGCCTGGGCGGCGGCCTGGATGCCGTAGGCGTTGCGGCCGAAGTAGCTGGTGTTGAGGTAGCCCTCGAGGATGTGGTCCTTGCTCACCTCGCGGTCCAGCTTGATCGCGATGAAGAACTCCTTGGCCTTGCGGGTGACCGTCTGCTCCTGGCGCAGGTAGTAGTTCTTCACGTACTGCTGGGTGATGGTGGAGCCGGACTGCTTGCCCCTGCCGAGGGCGGTGTTCCAGGCGGCGCGGACCATGGCCTTGGGGTCGACGGCGGACTCGCCGTAGAAGTCGCGGTCCTCGGCGGCCAGGATCGCGTGCTGGGCGTCCTTGGAGATCTGCGGCAGGGTGACGTTCTCCCGGTTGACCTCGCCGTCGCGGGCGATGACGGAGCCGTCCGCGTACAGGTAGACGTTGGCCTGCTGGGTGGCGAGCGCGTTGGCGGGCGGGATCTTCACCAGCGAGTAGCCCAGGACGAGGCCGCCGGCCAGCAGCAGGAGGACGACGAGGAATCCGCCCAGCGTCATGCGCCACGTCGGGATGATCCGGCGCCAGCCGGTCCGCTTCGGTGTGCCGGCCGTCGTGCCCTCGGGCGTGCCCGGGTCGCCGTCGGCGTCCGCCTGCGGTGTACTCGGCGCCCAGCGCGGTTGCGGCTGCTGCGGCTGAGGCTCGTCACTCATGTCGTGCACGGACTCCTGTTTCGCGTCGTACGTCGTTCCCGTACGGCTCTGCTCGCTCGTGTGCCCCGGAGATGAAGACTGTCCCATCCGGTGATCAGTTCCCTGATCGAGGGCCGTGTCGTGAGGCGTGGGGCGGGCGGCGCGGGCGGGCACGCGGGCGCGGGGTGAAGCGCGCTGCCGTACACCTCCGCCCGCCTCACGATCTCGCCCGCGCGGCATGCGCACGGAGGGGGACCCGGTCCGACGCGAGGGCTCCCTCACCGCCGTCCCGGCCGGTTCCGCCGCCACGCCGCTCGCCCGGCCGCGGGCGCCTCGGCCCGCGCGGACCCCTCGGATCGTACCGTCTGGCCCGGTGCGGGCTCGCCCCGCGGCGTCCCGGAACGGCGCGAAATCCCGTGGCGGGCGCGATCGCTGGGCCACTACGCTCCTGCGCTTCGGTGCAGGCGGCGGGAAGGGCGGTGGATGTGGGTTCCGGACGGTTGTACGCGGCCGTCGCGGCGGGGGGCTTCCGGCGGTACGCGACCTATCGGGCGGCCGTGCTGGCGGGGGTGTTCACCAACACGGTCTTCGGCCTGATCCTGGCGTACACGTACCTCGCGCTGTGGGACGAGAGACCGGACCTCGGGGGGTACGACCAGGCGCAGGCGATCACCTATGTGTGGATCTGCCAGGGGCTGTTCAAGACGCTCGGCATCAGCGGCGGCGGTTTCGAGGACGAGTTGATGGAGCGCATCCGTACGGGTGATGTCGCCGTCGATCTGTACCGGCCCGCCGATCCGCAGCTGTGGTGGATGGCGGCCGACGGGGGCCGGGCGCTGTTCGAGCTGTTCGCGCGGGGGGTGCCGCCCTTCGTGTTCGGGGCGCTGCTCTTCCCGCTGGCGCTGCCCGGGGAGGTGACGGCGTGGGCGGCGTTCCTGGTGGCGGTGACGCTGGCCTGGGTGGTCGGGTTCGCCCTGCGGTACCTGGTGGCGCTGTCGGCGTTCTGGCTGATCGACGGCACCGGGATGGTCCAGATCTCGTGGTTCGTCGGCTGGTTCTGCTCGGGGATGATGCTGCCGCTGAACGTCTTCCCGGGCGCCTTCGGCGACGTCGTGCGGGTGCTGCCCTGGTCGTCGGTGCTGCAGGCCCCGGCCGACGTCCTGCTCGGTGAGGCCGACCCGCTGGGCACGTACGCCTTCCAGGCGGCCTGGGCGGTGGCGCTGCTGGCGGCCGGGCGGCTGCTGCAGTCGGCGGCGACGCGGCGGGTGGTGGTGCAGGGTGGCTGACACCCGGTGGGAGCGGGCCGGGACCGTCCGGCCCGGCGGCGTGCGGGAGGGGCTGCGGGCCTACGGGCTGATCGCCGCGATGTGGATCCGCTCCACGATGGCCTACCGGACCTCCTTCGCGCTGACGACGTTCACCAACTTCGCGGTGGCGGGGCTGGACTTCGCCGCGATCCTCCTGATGTTCTCCGGCGTCGACGCGCTCGGCGGCTTCTCGCTGCCGGAGATCGCCTTCCTGTACGGCCTGTCGAGTGTGGCGTTCGGGCTGGCCGACCTGCTGCTGGGGTCGATGGAGCGGCTGGGGCGGCGGGTGCGCGACGGCACGCTGGACACGCTGCTGGTGCGGCCCGCGCCGGTGCTGGCTCAGGTGGCCGCCGACCGTTTCGCCCTGCGCCGCCTGGGCCGGGTCACGCAGGGCTCGCTGGTGCTGGGGTACGCGCTGCTGGCGCTGGACATCGACTGGACGGCGCCGAAGCTGCTGCTGATGCCGGTGATGGTGCTGGCCGGTGGGGCGATCTTCTGCTCGGTGTTCGTGGCGGGGGCGGCGTTCCAGTTCGTGGCGCAGGACGCCTCGGAGGTGCAGAACGCGTTCACCTACGGCGGGACGACGCTGCTGCAGTACCCGCCGGCCGTGTTCGGGCGGGACCTGGTGCGCGGGGTGACGTTCGTACTGCCGCTGGCCTTCGTCAACTGGCTGCCGGCGTCCTATGTGCTGGGGCGGCCGTATCCGCTGGACCTGCCCGGGTGGGTGGCGTTCGCGTCGCCGGCGGTGGCGGTGGTCTGCTGCGCGCTGGCGGGGGTCGCGTGGCGGGCGGGACTTCGTTCGTATCGGAGTACGGGGAGTTGAGTTGACCGGTTCGGAGAGCGGGTTCATCGAGCTCGACGGGGTCGAGAAGGTCTTCGACGTGCGCCGCAGGACGGGCTTCATGCGGCGGGAGCGGCGCCGGGTGCGGGCCGTCGACGCGATCTCGTTCCGGGTGGAGCGCGGCGAGATGGTCGGCTACATCGGCCCGAACGGCGCCGGCAAGTCCACCACGATCAAGATGCTGACCGGCATCCTCACGCCGAGCGCGGGCCGGGTGCGGGTGGCGGGCATCGACCCCTCCCGTGAGCGGACCCGCCTCGCGCACCGCATCGGGGTGGTGTTCGGGCAGCGCACGACCCTGTGGTGGGACCTGCCGCTGGTCGACTCCTACCGGCTGATGCACCGCATGTACCGCATCCCGGACGCCCGCTACCGCGAGAACCTGGACCGGCTGGTCCAACTCCTCGACCTGGGGCCCCTGCTGGACGTGCCGGTCCGTCAGCTCTCCCTCGGGCAGCGGATGCGCGGCGACATCGTGGCGGCGCTGCTGCACGACCCGGAGGTGCTGTACCTGGACGAGCCGACCATCGGGCTGGACGTCGTCTCGAAGTCCAAGGTGCGGTCGTTCCTGAGGGAGTTGAACGCCGAGCACGGCACGACGGTGCTGCTGACCACGCACGACCTGCAGGACATCGAGCAGTTGTGCTCGCGGGTGATGGTCATCGACCACGGGCGCCTGGTCTACGACGGGGCGCTCGCCGGGCTGCACGAGGCGGGGGAGGGCGAGCGCACCCTGGTCGTGGACCTGGAGCGGGAGCTGCCGCCCATCGAGGCGCCGGCGCCCGCGCGGGTCGTCCGGGTGGAGGGGCCCCGGCAGTGGCTGGCGTTCCCGGCGGCGCAGTCGGCGGCGCCGCTGGTGGCGCGGATCGCGGCCCGGTACCCGCTGGTGGACCTGTCGGTGCGGGAGCCGGACATCGAGGCCGTGATCGCGAACATGCTGCACTCCCTCGCGGACGCCCCCGAACCCCCGCCGGGGCGGGCCGAACGGCCTATCTCGTAGCCCGCGGCGGGGTGAACTCGTAGGCTGCTGTGTATGACCGACGACGCAGTCCCGGACCTCCGTGCCTCCGACGCCGATCGTGAACGGGTCGCGGGGGTCCTGCGGGACGCGCTCGCGGAGGGCCGTCTCGACATGGCGGAGTTCGAGGAGCGGCTGGACGCGACGTACAGGGCGCGGACGTACGGGGAACTGGCGCCGCTCACCCGGGACCTGCCCGCCGAGGGCGTCACCGCCCCGGTGGTCTCGCTGCGCAAGGACCCGTCCGCCGGGCCGGACTGGCCGGACCGGATCGTCGGCGGCGAGGGCTCCTCGACGTGGGCCGTGGCCGTGATGTCCGGCTTCCAGCGCAAGGGGCGCTGGACGATGCCGCGGCGGTTCACCTGCTTCGCCTTCTGGGGCGGCGGGGAGATCGACCTGCGCGAGGCGAACTTCGCGGACCGCGAGGTCCGGATCAACGCCGTCGCGATCATGGGCGGGGTGGACGTGATCGTCCCGCCGGGCGTCGAGGTCGTCGTGCGCGGCATCGGGATCATGGGCGGCTTCGACCACCGTGAGGAGGGCGTGCCGGGGGATCCGGGCGCTCCCCGGGTGATCGTGAAGGGCTTCGCGTTCTGGGGCGGCGTCGGGGTCCAGCGCAAGCTGACGCGGGCGCAGAAGCAGCGGATCCGCGAGGAGCGCCGCCGGCAGAAGCTGGAGCGGGGGGCCGAGCGGCCGGAGACCGACTGAGGACGCCCCCTGCCTGCCGGCAGGCGTGCCGTCCGGTGGCGGCGCCCTACAGCTTCGCCGGCGCCGACCCCTTCAGCGTCTCCAGGTCGAAGGACTCCGCCATCCGGGCGTATCCCTTGTCACTGGGGTGCAGGTGGTCGCCGGAGTCGTAGTCGGGCCGCAGCCGCCGCGGGTCGTAGGGGTCGCGCAGCGCCCGGTCGAAGTCGGCCACCGCGTCGAAGACCCGGCCCGCCCTGATCTCGGCGTTGATCGTCTGGCGGACCGACTCGCGCGCGTCGGTGTAGCCGCGGTGGCCGTGGAACGGCATCAGGGTCGCGCCGACCACCTTCAGGCCCCGCGCGTGGGCCTGCCCGACCATCGTGCGCAGGCCTGTCAGGATCGCCTGCGGGTCGGCCAGGCGCGGGTTGCGCAGGATGTCGTTCACACCGAGGTCGATGACGACGACCTTGACGTTCGTGCGTTCCAGCACGTCCCGCCCGAAGCGGTTCAGCCCGCTGGGGTTGTCCGCGGGGCGGCCCAGCCCGTCCGCCAGGACCTGGTTGCCGCTGATGCCCTGGTTGACGACGCTGTAGCGCGGCAGGTCCCGCCCGGCGGCGATCTCCGAGCGCAGCCGGGCGGAGAGCACGTCGGTCCAGCGGGCGTTGGCGCCCGAGGTCGAGGTGATGCCGTCGGTCAGCGAGTCGCCGAGGACGACGACGGTCCCCTCGGACTCGTTGCTCAGCACGTCCAGCGCGGTCAGGTAGCGCCAGGCCCCGCTGCGCTCGGTGTACGGCGCGCCCGTCGTGTCCCGCGTGTGGTCGCCCTGGGCGGCGTAGGAGGTCTGCCGGGCGTGCCGGTGGTAGGTCACCGCGCCGCTGCCGGCCGGCGTGTACGTGGTGATCAGGACGTCCGCGTCGTGCGGGACGGCGATGCGCACGGCGTCGCTCATCACCTGGCGCCCCGGAGGGATCACGACCGCGGGGCCGCCGTTGAAGGTCAGCTGCCGCAGGGTGTCCGGAACGGCGGCCGGCGTGCCGCCGCCCGCGGCGACGGCGATGGACGCGCCCGTGATGCTCAGCGGCGACCGGCCGTAGAGATTGGACAGCGTCACGCGGGCACTCGTCCCCCCGACGCTGGTGTGGACGACGTTGCGTACCGAGCGGTCCGCCATGCCGGTCGTCTCGGTGCCGGGCTCGCCGCCCGAAGGGGAGGTGGACCAGGTGCCGACCCATGTGCCGGTGGAGGCGGGGGCGGCCGGGTTGTGGGGAGCGCGGCCGTCGCCGGCGGTGCCGCGCGCCCGGACGCCGTGCTCGGGCGCCACGCCGATGTACAGGACGGTGGAAAGGGCCACGATCGCTGCGACGGCCACGGCCAGGAGGGCGCGGTGCCTGAGGGGGGCGGTGGACTCCTGCTGCTGCGCGGCGGGCCCGACACCCCCGTCACGTCCTCGGGTCATGCTGTTCGGTTCTCCTCGGGCGATGGGAGCCCAAGGCTCCGATCTGATGTGCCCATGATGCGTCATGGACCGGGGGGGAGCTCACACGACGCCGTGGCACACACTCCCTCCCGACAGACGCCGGGAACTCCTGATCCGTTCCAGGAGTCGGTCAGGAAGGGACAATGTGTGCGGGATCACCGAACGGGTGGAGCGGATGGAACGGACGAAAGTGGAACAGAAGACCGGCGCCGGCGGCCAGTATGCCCGCCCGGGCGCCGCGGTGAACCGCGCGATGACGACCTTCAGCCCGGCGGACGAGGAGAAGCAGCGCGGCGTACGCCGTATGAAGCTCACCGCCACGGGCCTGCTGCTGTTCGTGGCCCTGGTCTACGTGCTCGCCAAGGTGGCCCAGAACTCCGGCGCGGGCGCCTGGGCGGGCTATGTGGCCGCCGCCTCCGAGGCCGGCATGGTCGGCGCGCTCGCCGACTGGTTCGCCGTCACCGCCCTCTTCCGCCATCCCCTCGGCATCCCCATCCCGCACACCGCGATCATCCCGACCAAGAAGGACCAGCTCGGCGTCTCCCTGGGCGAGTTCGTCGGCGAGAACTTCCTCTCCGAGGACGTCGTGCGCCAGCGGCTGCGCGCCGTCGGCATCGCCTCCCGGCTCGGCGCCTGGCTCGCCGTGCCCGAGCACGCCGACCGGGTGACCGCCGAGCTGTCCACCGCCCTGCGCGGCGCCCTGACCGTCCTGCGCGACTCCGACGTCCAAGCGGTCGTGGGCGAGGCCATCACCCGCCGGGCCAACACCCAGGAGATCGGCCCCGGCATCGGCAAGATGCTGGAGAAGGTCGTCGCCGACGGCGGCCACAAACGGGTCGTCGACCTCGTCGTCGCCCGCGCCCACGACTGGCTGGTACTGCACGGCGACTCCGTGATGGACGCCGTCCAGGGCGGCGCCCCCGGCTGGACGCCGAGGTTCGTCGACAAGAAGGTCGGCGAACGGGTCTACAAAGAGCTGCTGCGCTTCGTCACCGAGATGCGCGACATGCCCGCCCACCCCGCGCGCGGCGCCCTCGACCGCTTCCTCACCGACTTCGCCTCCGACCTGCAGTCCGACACCGACACCCGCGCCCGTGTCGAGCGGCTCAAGGGCGACGTACTGGGCCGCGGCGAGGTCCAGGACCTGATCGCCAGCGCCTGGACGGCCGTACGGTCCATGATCGTCGCCGCGGCGGAGGACGAGCGCAGCGAGCTGCGGCTGCGCGTGCGGGCCTCCCTGCTGTCCCTGGGCTCCCGGATGGCGGCCGAGCGCAAGGTGCAGGACAAGGTCGACCGGTGGGTGGAGGGCGCGGCCGTCTACGTCGTCACCACCTACCGCAAGGAGATCACCTCCCTGATCACGGACACGGTGGCGAGCTGGGACGCCGAGCACACCACCCGGAAGATCGAGGCCAACATCGGCCGCGACCTGCAGTTCATCCGCATCAACGGCACGGTGGTCGGCTCGCTGGCCGGCCTGCTGATCTACACGCTGTCGCACGCGCTCGGCGCGTGACGGGCGGGCGCCGCAACGGCCCGGGAGCGGCGCCGGGGCCGCACGGAGTGTGCGGAGTGCGCGGGGAGGGTGTGCGGGCGGTGCCGGGACCCTCGCGCGGGCCGGGCGGGGAGTGCGCGGGGAGGGTGTGTGGGTGGTGCCGGGATCCTCGCGCGGGCCGGGCGGGGAGGGTGTGCGGGCGGTGCTGGGACCCTCGCGCCGGCCGGGCGCGCGCGGGGCGTGAACTAGCCGGTCCAGGGCACCCGACTCGGGTTCCGCTCGCTGAGGAGGGAGCCCATGACCACCGCCCACGCCGAGACCGGCCGAACCGTGACGACCGACATCCCCGCACGCCTCGACCGCCTCCCGTGGTCGCGCTGGCACTGGACGATCGTCATCGGTCTCGGCACCGTGTGGATCCTCGACGGTCTCGAAGTGACCGTCGTCGGCAACATCGCCAGCCGCCTGTCGGAACCCGGCAGCGGGCTGCCCATCACCTCCGATGAGGTCACCGGCCTGGCAGCCGCCCTCTACGTGGCGGGGGCCTGCGCCGGAGCCCTGTTCTGGGGCCGCCTCACCGACACATGGGGGCGCAAAAAACTCTTCATGATCACCCTCGCGGTGTACCTCGGCGCCACCGCCCTCACCGCGGTCGCCTTCGACACCTGGTGGTTCCTCCTCTTCCGCTTCCTCACCGGCTTCGGCATCGGCGGCGAGTACGCGGCCATCAACTCCGCGATCGACGAACTGATCCCCAAGGAGTACCGCGGCCGCGTCGACCTCATGATCAACGGCAGCTTCTGGCTGGGCGCCGTGGGCGGCTCGCTGCTGTCGATCGTCGCCCTGGACACCGACCTCTTCGCGGCGAACGTCGGCTGGCGCCTGACCTTCGCCCTGGGCGCCGTCCTGTCCTTCGTGATCCTCCTGGTCCGGCGGCACGTCCCGGAGAGCCCCCGCTGGCTGCTCATCCACGGCCGGGACGACGAGGCCGAACGCATCGTCTCCGGGATCGAACAGCAGATCGAGCGGCAGAGCGGCAAGCCGCTGCCGCCCGCCGAGGGCGAGATCACCATCAGGCAGCGCCGCAGCGTGTCCTTCCTGGAGATCGGCCGCACGGTCTTCTCCGACTACCGCAGGCGCGCGATCCTCGGCTTCTCGCTCTTCATCGGCCAGGCCTTCCTCTACAACGCGATCACCTTCGGCTTCGGCGCCATCCTCACGACGTTCTACGACGTCCCGAGCGGCAGCACCGGCTACTACTTCGCCGTCATCGCCCTGGGCAACTTCTTCGGCCCGCTGCTGCTGGGCAAGCTCTTCGACACGGTCGGCCGCCGCATCATGATCTCCGGCACCTACCTGCTGTCCGGTCTGCTCCTGTTCGGCACGGCCTGGCTCTTCGACCAGGGCTCGCTCACCGCCACCACCCTGACGGCGTGCTGGTGCGTGGTCCTCTTCTTCGCCTCGGCCGGCGCCTCCAGCGCCTACCTGACGGTCTCCGAGGTCTTCCCGATGGAGACCCGCGCCATGTCCATCGCCTTCTTCTACGCCATCGGCACCGCGGCAGGCGGCATCAGCGGCCCGCTGCTCTTCGCCGACCTCACGGGCACCGGCAAGGCCGGCGACACGGCCCTCGCCTTCCAGATCGGCGCGGCCCTGATGTGCCTGGCCGGCCTGGTCGCGGCGCTCCTCGCGGTCAAGGCGGAACGCCGCTCCCTGGAGGACATCGCCAAGCCGCTCACGGCGGCCGCGAGCAAGGCCAAGGCCGGCGTCCGCGGCAGCGGTTCCCAGGGGCCCGGGACCGGCGAGGCGACGGCCTGAGAGCCGGCACCGGCCGAGCGGGTGGGCGGCGGGGCGGCCGCCCACCCGCTCCTCGGCCGGGTGGCCGACGGCCCCGGAACCTGCGCTATAGTCGATCTGCGCCCACACGCCGAACTCCGGCAGACGGACGATGCGTTGGTGGTCCAAGGAAAGACGCCCCACTTCCTGTGGGGAAATGCAGGTGCAAGGCCTGCCCGGCGCTCCGATCAAGAACCCGGCCCTGATGACAGGGCCGGGTTCTCGCGTTCGGGGGACGTGAGAGGACGCGGGAACCCGGCGCCCGGGTCAGCCCCGCCGGTCGGCCACCACCCACGAGACGAGCCCCACGGCCCCGGCCACCCCGAACACGGCGGGCCAGGCCCCCACCTTCTTCGCCAGCGGATGCGACCCGGCGAACGCGGCGACGTACGCGGCCGACAGCGCCCCCGCCGCCACCCCACCGGCCCGCTCCCGCCACTGCCGGGCGGCCGCCACCCCTGCCACGGCGAGCACGGCCCCGCCGAGCGGCCGCTGCCTGGTCCAGCGGGCCACACCGTACCCGCCCACGAGCCCGCTCGCGGCCACCACCGCGCTGGGAACCTTAGCCATCTCTGCCTCCTGAGCACGCCGACGAGAGCACGAGGCTAACCCACCCAACCTGAGCCCGAGCTTGTCAACTTTCCTCCCCCGAGCTATATAAGAAGACGCAGACCGTAGGGCATCGCACACAGCGTCCGAGGAGAGGAGTGACCCGTGATGCTCATGCGCACGGACGCCTTCCGTGAACTCGACCGACCCACCCGGCAGGTCTTCGGCCCCGACGGCCGCCCCTCGGCCATGCCGATGGACGCCTACCGCTCCGGTGACGACTTCTTCGTGCACTTCGACCTCCCCGGCATCGACCCCGAGTCGATCGAGCTGGACGTCGAGCGCAACGTCCTGAACGTGCGGGCCGAGCGCAGGTCCCCCGCCCCCGAGGGCGCGGAATCGCTGGTCGCCGAGCGCCCCACCGGCACCTTCACCCGCCAGCTCTTCCTCGCTGACACCCTGGACGCCGAGCGCATCCACGCCTCCTACGAGGCCGGCGTCCTGACCCTGCGCATCCCGGTGGCCGAGCAGGCCAAGCCGCGCCGCATCCGGATCTCGGGCGGCGACACGCGCCAGCAGATCAGCGACTGACCCGCCCGCCCACGCACCACGGCCGTCCCGGCGACGTCCCCGCGCGGGACGGCCCGCAGCACCCACCCGCGCCTCGCGCCCCCGGAGCAGGAGCCCGGCGGCGCGAGGCAGGACCGGATCGGAGGAAGACCCGCAGATGAGCGTGACGACGGAGCCCGGTGTGACGACGACACCCACGGCCCCGAAGACCCTGATCCCCACCCCGCCACCCCACCCAGGCGACGACGGCCACGACGGCCACGACGGCGCCTGGACCCGGCTGGTCGACGCGGTACGGGAATCGGGCCGGTACCCCACCAGGGCCGAGGCCGAGCGGATCACCCGTACCGTCCTGTCCGCCCTGGGCGGTCACGTCATCGGCGACGAACGGGTCGACCTGGCCCGCGCCCTGCCCGAGGAGGCCGCCCAGGTGGTCGCCTCCCAGATCCCGGCCACGCGCCGGCTGACCGCCGCGGAGTTCGTCGACTCCGTCGCGGCCCGCATCGAGGGAGCCACCCCCGCCACGGCCCGCTGGGACGTCAGCTCCGTCCTCAGCGTGCTGCCGCCCCTCGTCGGCGACGACCTGGTGACCCGCGTCCTCGCCCAACTCCCGCCCGGCTACGCCCTCCTGTTCGGCCGGGCGGACCTGAGCCCGGGGTCGTAGCTCCCTCCCCGGCGTACGGCGGCCACCCGCGGTGAGCACGGTGAAGCACACGTGTGAACCGCTGGTGGCCGTCGCACCGTCGCCCGGGGCGTTGACTCCAGGACCCGCGCCAGCCCGAGACCGGGAAGTCGGTCGACAGGACACCCGCGTCCCCCGGATTCTCCGAGGAATCGGGAATCGGCGATGAGGAAAGAAGACCCCGGCTTGCACAACCGGCGTTCAGCCCCGCTTCCCCCGCTCCACACAGATCTCGTTCCCCTCCGGGTCAGCCCTCCCCACCCACCCCCTGCCGTCCGGGCGGGTGCGGTCGGTCAGGATGCGGGCGCTCAGGGATACGGCTCGTTCGACTTCCGCCAAGCGGGTGCGGCCTGTGTCGCTCACGTCGAACTGGAGGCCGTTCTTGGCTGACCGGCCGAGTCGATGGTGAGCGGCCCCTGAGGCGGTGTGAAGGGTGGAGGTCGTGCCCGGACTCCCAAGGCCGCGACGGTCTGGCGCAGGCTCCTGGAACGAAGGTGTGGCACGCGGGCAGCTGTACATGAATCCCTGTCCACCGTGGGCGCGGGCGCACACGCCGAGCCTCGCCTGTGTGGCCTCTACGCACCGACGTGCTTGACGGTCTGGACGAAGGAGCGCCACGCATCGCCGCTCACCGCCATCACCTGCCCCTCCGTCTCCGCCGCCTTCGAGTCGCGGACGAGAGCGCTGTCGTCGGCGAGCGCACACTCGACGCACTCACCCCCCGCGCCGTTGCTGTAGGACGACGTGAACCACAGCGGACGGCTGCCGCCGGACTCAGGAGATATCACCGGGCGTAATCCTTCGAGATCGACTCGATCAACAGGGCCGAGCGTTGAGGACTCAGGGCTGCCGCTCGCAGACCGTCGAACGCCCTCGTGTACTCACGCACATGATGCTCGCCTTCCAGGTACACGACATCGGTGATGCCGTCCCGATACACGATGTCCGGATCCTCCGGTGCCGGGAAGCCCAGCATGGTGAACGAACCCGTGGTCGGGCAGGTCCCTGAGTCGAAGGGGAGGACCTGCAAGGTCACACTCGGCAGATCGGCAGTGTCCCGGAGCCGTTCCAGTTGCTCACGCATCAGAGTCCGGTCGCCGATGGCATGGCGCAGCCTAGTCCTCCATCTAGCCCATTAGGCAGGCTAGTTGGCGCCGTCCGTGACGAACGACCCAATGCCGTTCTCGGTGCGGATCAGGCCGCGCTCACGCAGATCAGCCAGCGCCTTCCGCGCCGTCACCTGGGCGACGCCGAACTCGGCGCACAACGCCAGGATGCCGGGCAGCTTCGACCCCGCCGGATACGCCCCGGCGGCGATGCGCCGCTCAAGCTCAGCGCTGATCTGCACCCACTTCGCGCGGGTCGGGTCCAAGTCCACAAGATCAATGCTGCGCGCTGTGGTGAGGTGCGGCTAGTGATAGCGAGCTATAGCAAGGTAGGCTAGTCTGGCTCACCCGGCACCCGCCGGAAACGAAAACGCCCCAGGGCGACCGGGCAAGGGTCGACACCTGGGGCTGAGCCGACTGAACAGGAGTCGACCCAATGCGAAGCCTACTGGCCGCACTTCTGAGCTACTTCCTGCCTGCCCGGGGGAAGCGCCGCCCTGCGTCTGCCCTCGACGCCCACCGTGCCCTCCGTCCGCTGCATGCCCCCAGGGCGCCCCACCCGGCCGACGTGATCGAAGCTGACCTACTTCCCCTCGTCCGGCCCCATCTCGTCGCCTTCGAGCGGCAGCGGGAACGGCAGCTCGACCGACGAGCGGCGGCAGCAGTCGTCACCATGGGCGTCGACTCCCTGGGGGTGTCGGCATGACCGGGCTTCGCCGTATGCCGCTCAGCGCCGAGGGACGAACGGGTTATTGCCAGCCGGGCGGACTGGTCGCCGCGATGAGCGATGCAATCGAGAACGAATTGCTTGAGTCGGGCACCGTCGTCCTGGGGCTTGTGCGCGCCATGCTTGACGGCCCCCAACTCACGGCGGACGAGTGTTGGTTCATGCTGCGCCGGACGGCGGAATGCCTGACGGACGCGCTGAACGTCGCTGAGCTTCGCGGCGAACGGCTGGCGTAGAGGCCCCGGGCGTCATCCGGCAGCGATGGCCGCATACGACCACACATCGGCCGGTAGCGCGTGCTGCAGGCGCCAGGTGATCGCCATCGGCCTGCTGCCGGTGTGGTCCTTGTAGGTGGCAGGTCCCAGCAGCATCCACGGCTGGGACCTGCCGATGTCGGTGTACTTGTAACGGCGCATGAAGAGCAGGACGTGGCTGCCCCGCTCAGCGTGGTGCCGGTAGCGCAAGCCCGTTGGGGAGTCCGCCGCCGTTCCGCTCTGCGACTCCCAGTGCAGGAGCGTGGGGCTCAGCGCGTAGTCCTTGTACCGGACGGTGGGCGAGAAGTCCTTCTCGTTCTTCTCCTGGGTGATCAGGAGGGCGTCAGTCCGGAGGTCCTCTACCCACTGGACGCCCTGCGCGAAGGTTCTGGGCATCTGACCGCCGAAGCGCGCCACACCGAGGGCTGCCAGGACCTCGGAGCGGTTGTAGGAGCAGTGCACCTTCAGTGGGAGCTGGCTGTGCGGGCCGGAGAGAGGAAGCGGGAAGTGATCCGCCTGGTCGATGACATAGGACAGCACTTGGCGGAGCTCGTCGCGGACGGCGGGCTGCTCTCTGAGCGCGTCGAGGCCTTGCTGGTAGCTGGTGAAGCCGCCTGCGTTGTCCCACAGGTTGAAGAAGAGCATCCGCGCGTAGCCCTGTTCCGTGGGATCCAGGTCCTCGTAGCGGGGTGCGTCGTCGGCCAGGAGACCCAGGTACGCGTTCGCCCGGCCGGGATCATCGACGTGCAGGAACGCGTGGACCCGCTTGAGGAGGTCCGATTCCCCGGGGGGAGCGGCCGCTGTGATGAACCCGGCTCGCCGCAGGACAGACGTCCAGGAGTGGCCGCTCCTGTACAGCTCTTTGATCTCCCTGCGGCTCTCGCGCAGGTAGGCCGTAAGTTGCGGTGTGGCGTAGGCCTTGACCTCGGCGGCCAGGGACCTGACGTTCGCGCTCAGCTGGGTGCGGACGTTGTCGAGCACCAGGTTCTTGGCCTTGCCCTCCAGGATGATCTGGCACCCCGGGGGCAGAAGGGGAAAGTCACGCTCCATGTGATCGACGAGCCGGTTCCTGGAGAGGTTCGTTATGGCCCGGAACTGCTCCTCGAAGCGGAACTCCGCTCGGTGCTGCCCGATGAAGTCGAGGACGGTGAGCACGGGCTTGGTCTCCGTACGCCTCAGCCCGCGCCCGAGTTGCTGGAGGAAGACCGTGGCGCTGCTGGTGGGACGCAGGAGAAGGAGCGTGTCGACCTCGGGGATGTCCAGGCCTTCGTTGAAGAGGTCCACGGAGAAGATGACCTGCAGCTTGCCCCTCTTCAGGTCGGTGAGGGCTTGAGCCCGTTCCGGGGCAGGGGAGTCGCTGGTGAGCGCGGTGGCCTGGAAGCCGGCCCTTCGGAAGAAGTCCGCCATGAAGCGGGCGTGCCTCTTGTCCACACAGAAGCCCAGGGCGCGCATCGCCCCGGGCCGGGAGACCTTGTCGCGGATCTGCTTCACGACGATGCGCGCGCGTGCCTCGTTGCCCGTGTAGAGATTCCCGAGCTCCTGGTCTGCGTAGGCGCCCCGCTGCCAGGTGAGGTTCGTCAGGTCCGTGCCGTCAGGAATGCCGAAGTAGTGGAAGGGGCACAGCAGGTCGTTCTCAAGCGCCTCCCACAGGCGCATCTCGGCGGCTATACGGCCGTCGAAGAACTCGTCTTGGACATTGAGCCCGTCCATCCGCTCGGGCGTCGCGGTCAGGCCGAGCAGTTGCCTGGGCTCGAAGTGGTCGATGACCCGGCGATAAGTGGTCGCCGTGGCATGGTGGAACTCGTCGATGACGACGATGTCGAAGTGGTCGGGAGCCAGTTCCTCAAGACGCCGGACGTTGAGTGACTGGACGCTGGCGAAGACGTGGCTCCAGGCGTGCGGGTCCGCGCCGCCGTGGAGCAGCTCACCGAACGAGGGGTCGTCTAGCACCTCCCGGTACGTGCGCAGGGACTGCTTGAGAATCTCCTTGCGGTGTGCGACGAACAGCAACGTCGGCCGGCGGTCGTCGTAGTTCTTGGACAGGCTCTTGTAGTCCAGGGCCGCCATGACGGTCTTGCCCGTGCCGGTGGCTGCGACCAGCAGGTTGCGGTCGCGCCCCCGCAGCTCGCGCTCCACCCGGAGGCGGTCCAGCATGTCCTGCTGGTAGGGGAAGGGACGTACCTCCAGCCCCGAGAGGCTGATCTTCAAGTCGGTGGTGGAGGTGCTGCCGCTCGCCTGAGCCAGCGCTTGATCCAAGCGCTCGCTGTGGCGGTCGGGGTCGTACGTCTCGAACGTGGAGTCACTCCAGTACGCGTCGAAGGTCGCCTCGAACTTGTTCAGTACGGCCGGTGTGGCGACGGAGGAGAGACGGACGTTCCACTCCAAGCCGTCGAGCAGGGCGGCCTTCGAGAGGTTGGAACTGCCGACGTACGCCGTGTCGAAGCCGGAGTGGCGCCTGAAGAGCCAGGCTTTCGCGTGCAGCCGAGTGGAGCGGATCTCGTAGTTGACTTTGACCGTGGCGCCGAAGTCGCGAACGAGGCGGTCGAGAGCGTGGCGGTCGGTCGCGCCGATGTAGGTGGTCGTGATGACACGGATCGGCACCCCCCGTTCCTTCGCGGCGCGCAGTGCGTCATCGAGGACGCGTATGCCGTGCCACTTCACGAACGCGCAGAGCAGGTCGATGCGGTCGGCGGTGGCAAGCTCCGCCCTGAGTTCTGCTCCGAGGCTGACGTCTTCCGGGGAGTTCGTGATCAGTGACGTCTCGGACAGCGGAGTGAGGGGGCGCAGTGCGTAAACCCCCGGGGCTTCCTGCCGGGCGAGTGCCAGAAGTTGTCGAGGGCCTTCGACGACGGTGCTCGCGGTCGCCGTCTCGCTGCGATCGGGTGCGTCGGCCGCCAGGGACGCGAGGACACGGTTCGCCACCGCGACTCGATCTTCGGGACGCAGCTCGCTCAGTCTCCGGCTGACGGCTTCGCTGATGTGGCGGGCCAGTACGTGCGGGGCGGACTGCGGGGTGACCTCGGCGTCGACGGCCTTCCAGCCGGCG
Organism: Streptomyces sp. NPDC058741; assembly: GCF_042746715.1. Classification (NCBI taxonomy): domain Bacteria; kingdom Bacillati; phylum Actinomycetota; class Actinomycetes; order Kitasatosporales; family Streptomycetaceae; genus Streptomyces; species Streptomyces sp. NPDC058741. The sequence goes on from NZ_JBHYQH010000036.1 coordinate 47,454, forward strand.
GCCGTGAGCGCCTCCAAGTCCCGCTGGACGTCGCTGGTGATCAGCTTCTCGTAGAGACCCGCGATCGGCTGCGACCCGTCCCTTGCTTCCGCCACGCCTGCTCCCCCTGCTTTGCGGTTTCGTGCGCGCACGATCGCCTTCGGCGACAGGGATCAGTTGTAACAGCAACCGCTGACACGCGAGGGCGGTACGGGAAGACGTGGCCCGGTGGCTGCCGGGGGGCCGCCCACGAAGTGAGCGGCCCGGTGAAGCGTGGCGGAGGCGGATGGCGCCTGAGGCTGGTCGTCCAGGCTCAGGCGCTGCCCCCGTGACACTCCCCATAAGCCCGCCCCGACCCGCACCAGCACCCCGCCCCCTCCTGCGGCGGCCACGCCACTGCCCGGCCCCTCGCCGCCAGCGTCGTCGCGTACTGCGGAAGGAGCGTCGGGTCGCCCGGGGAGGAACCCTCCGAGGCCGCGAAGGCCTCGTAGGACGGGACCGTGCCGGTGACGATGCCGAGGTTGGGTGTGCCCGAGGCGGAGAGTTCGCGCAGGGAACGCTCTATCGAGGCCAGGTGGTCGGCGTGGGACGGGTACTCCTCGGAGAGGGCCGGGTACGCCTCCAGGAGTTCCGTCAGCTCCTGTGCCGGCCAGTGGAGCATCGCCACCGGGAACGGGCGGGAGAGGGCCTCGCGGTAGGCGCCCAGTTCCGCGCGGAGGCGGAGGATCTCCGCTTCCAGTTCCGCCGGGTTCTCCGAGCCGAGGGACCAGACGCGCTTCGGGTCGTGGAGCTCGTCCAGGGAGACCGGCAGGTGGTGGACCGAGTCGGCCAGGGCGTCCCACTCGTCGTGGGCGCGGCCCAGCATGCGGCGGACCCGGTGGCGGCCCAAGAGGAGGGGGTGGGTCGGCTGCGGGGGCCGCGGCACGTCGGTCAGGAGGTGGCGTACGGCCTCCGTGAAGGTGTCGTGCGCCGCTTCCAGCTCGTCGTGCGACTCCAGGGACTCGGCCACGATCACCCAGGGGGCCGGGTCCCGCGGGGCCGCCGCCCGGACGCCGTCGATGATCGCCCTGGCCTCGGCCTCGTGGCCGTACTCCCAGAGGTTCGAGGCCTTGAGGGCCCGTACCAGGTGGGGGTGGTCGAGGCCTTCGGGGGAGGACAGGAGGCGGTCGTAGAGCTTGGTCGCGGTGGGGCGGTCGCCGGAGAGTTCCAGATGGGCCGCCGCCCGCAGCAGCAGGGCCTCGGCGTCCTCGGGGTACAGGCCGGCGGTCCGCTCCAGGCGTGCCGCCTCGGCGGTGTGGTCGACGTTTTCGGCAGGCGTGTCGGGGCGCATGGGTGACACCGTACTGCCGGGAGGTGACGAGCGTGAGAGATGCGCGGGCCGGACCACCCGCCCGTTCCCACGCTCGTCACCAGGGCTTCGCGATCCGTCCGCGATCACCGCAGTCTCAGATCGTCACGCCGTCCACCTGGAGAGTCTGGACCGACTTCGCCGCGAACGGGACGCTCACCGACGTGCCGGACAGGCGGATGTCGGTGTGGGCCGTGCAGAGGCCGCCGCCTCCTGTCGTCACCGTGTTCCAGCGCGGCACGACGCCCCCGGAGCCGCCCGTCGCCGTCGGGAAGCGGGAGAGGTCGAGGGTGAGGGTCCGGGGGGAGGCGGACGTGTTGACCGCCACGATCACCAGGCGGCGCGTCGACGCCTCGTACGCCGCCACCGTGTGGCTCGCCCCGGTGTCCAGGATCGTCATGCCGGGGCGGATGTGGCGGCTGAACTGGGCCAGTACGTAGTGCTTGGTCTGGACGGTGGTCGGCTGGAGGGTGCCCGCGTCGTAGGCGATCATCGCGTAGCCCGTCGACGGGTCCATGACCTGCCAGTAGCACCAGGCCGGGGGGTGCAGCCAGCGGAAGTCGTAGCAGAGGTTGGACGCCGTGGTCAGGCCCGTGCCGTCGCGGTCGCCGGTCTCGGAGTTCCACAGCTTCTTGCGGGAGGGCGTCACGACGTCCGCGTACAGGAGGTCGCGGCGGCCGCCCGAGCCCTGGTAGCCGTGCACGTTGACCTGGGACACCAGGGCCTTGGTGGACGCGTCGAAGGACGCCCAGGTCGGGCGGGCCGTGTCGTAGTTCGTCTCGTCCGGGGCGGAGATCCGGATGCCGGTCAGGCCGCGCTTGTCCAGTTCGTCGCGCAGGTGCGGCAGTACGGCCGCCTGGACCGGCGGGTCCATGTGCCAGCCTTCCTGGGTGCCGGTGGCCGTCCACCACGTGGAGGCCGGCTCGTTGAAGGGGTCGACCGTCGCGAAGTCCACGCCCCAGTCGTTCCGCGCGTACAGGGCCGTCGCCGCGAGGTGGGAGGCGTGCCGGCGAGCAGCGCGGGCCAGATGCTCTGGCGCCGCTTCGTATCAGGCTCCGGGGGACCGCTGTCCCTGGGAGCCGTGGGCCGCGAGCGGAAGACTGCGCAGCGACAGCGCGCTCGGCGCCGGCAGCGTTCCATGGGCCGCATCGGCGCGGAACGACTGCAGCAGATACGCGACCAGACGCCGGGACGCCGCACGGTCATCCGGCAGTGCCGTGACCAGACCGCAGTGGGACAACAGGGCTACGGCAAGGTCGGAGGGGTGGAAGTCGGCCCGCAGCGCGCCCGCCGCCTGAGCCCTGCGGACCAGGGCCATGAAGTCCCGCTCGGCCTGTTCCTGTACTCGCGCGTGCTCTCGCGTGCTGTCCGGAAAGGCCGCGACGAACGCGGCCGGGAAGCCGCGTTCCTCCCGTTGCAGTTCGCAGACCGTCTCGACCAGCCGCTGGAAGCCCCGCCACGGATCGGGGTCGGCCAGCGCCTCGGTGAGCGCCCGAGCACAGGTGTCCATCTGGTGCGCGAACGTGGCCCGCACCAGGGCGTCCCGCGTCGGGAAACGCCGGTACAGCGTCGCCACGCCGACCCCCGCCCGCCGGGCCACGGCCGCCATGGGCGCGTCGATGCCGTGCTCGGCGAAAACCAGGCGGGCAGCCGAGAGGATGCGCCGCCGGTTGCGCCGGGCGTCCGCCCGCAGACTGTCCTGCCCCGCGATCCGAGAGGATTCCCCCACCGCTGTCTCTCACCTCCGGTCAACTGGACGATCTCGTCCGTTTGCCAGCCTACGCTCGGCGCCACGATCCCCCGCAAGGCCACTGCTGGCGAAGGTGAGAACGCAGACGATGGACGACCGCACGATGAGAGCCGTACTGTTCGACCGCTTCGGCGGCCCCGAGGTGCTGTACGTGGGCCGGGTGCCACGCCCCGGGCCGGCACCCGGCGAGGTCCTCGTGCGGGTGCACGCGTTCAGCGTGAACGGCGCCGAACTGGCCGCCCGTTCCGGTCGGTTCCGCCTCATCACCGGCCGGAGGTTCCCGCAGCGCATCGGGCTGGACTTCACTGGCGAAATCGCCGCACTCGGCACCGGCGCGACTGGCGTAGCGGTCGGCGACCGGGTGTGGGGCGTCCTGGGCCGCTCCGGATTCGGTAGTGCCGCAGAGTACGTGACGGTACGGCCCGAGCGGCTCGGCCGGGTCCCGGACGGGCTCGACCTCGTGGCCGCCGCCGCGCTGCCGGTGGCCACCACGGCCATCACGGCTCTCCGCGACAAGGCCGCACTGAGCCCCGGCGAACGGCTGCTCGTACGGGGCGCGGCCGGCGGTGTCGGCAATGCCGCCGTCCAGCTCGGACAGGCGTACGGCGCCGAGGTCACGGCCCTGGCCCGCGCTGCCAACCTCGACTTCGTCCGTACGCTCGGTGCCCACCACGCCGCCGACCACCGGACCGTGTCCCCTGCGGAACTTGGATTGTTCGACGTGGTCCTCGACACGGCGGGCACCGACCTGCGTACCGTACGGCGGATGCTGAAGCCCGGCGGACGAATGGTCACCATCACCTTCGATCTGACGCGCCCCGCCGCCTCGCTGGGCTACATCGCGGCCAGCGCCGTCCACGGACGCGGCCGGGTGCGCTTCTTCAGTCTCAACCCCAAACGTGCGCTCTTCGACGACCTCGCCCGCCAGGTGACGGAGGGGAAGCTGCGGCCGGCAGTGGACACGGTCTTCCCGCTGGAAGAGACGGCGGCCGCACACCGGGCGCTGGAGGCGGGCGGGGTGCGGGGCAAGTGCGTGGTCAGGGTCGGCTAGAAGGCTCACCAAGATCTTCACGAGCCTTCTGGCCGTTCAGGAACCGCTCCAGCGCCTCCACCACGAGCCGGTGGTCCTGCAGTTGCGGCAGCCCGGACACCGTCACCGCGCCGATCACGCCCACGCCCTCGACGGTGACCGGGAAGGAGCCGCCGTGCGCCGCGTACGTGCCGGGGTCGAGCCGCGAGGAGTCCTCGAACGTCGTGCCCTTGGCGCGGAAGCGGGCGCCGACCAGGTAGGAGGCGGAGCCGTAGCGTTCGACGACCCGGCGCTTGCGCGTGATCCAGGCGTCGTTGTCCGGGGAGGAGCCGGGCAGCGCCGCGTGGAACAGCTGCTGGCCGGCGCGGTGGATGTCGACGGCGACCGGGGCCTGCCGCTCCCGGGCCATCTCGACGAGCAGCGAGCCGAGCGCCCAGGCGTCGTCGTGGGTGAACCGGCGGAACACCAGCCGCCGTTCCTGCCGTTCCAGCTCCTCCAGGCTCGGGGTGAGCTCCGGGTGGAACTTCGGGGTGGGTTCCTGGCTGTGGGAGGGGTTGCTCTCGGGGGTCACAGGGTCACCGTCGTCTTCTCGCGGGCGGAGCGGCGGGCGGCTTCCAGGACGTCCAGGGCGGCGGCCGCCTCGCGTGCGGTCACCGGGTTCGGGGCGCCCTCCAGCAGGGCCCTCGCCACGGCCGCATAGTAGGCCGGATAGTCGCCCGGGAGGGTCGGTTCGGCGCGGCCGCCACCCGTCACCGGGGACTCGCCGGAGCCCACGCGGCCCCACAGCGACTCGGGCTCCACGCCCCAGCCGGGTCCGGGGCGCGCGCCCTCCCGCAGCGCCGCCTCCTGCGGGTCGAGGCCGTGCTTGACGTAGCCCGCGCGCGAGCCGAGGACGCGGAAGCGGGGGCCGAGCTGGGCGGTGGTCGCGGAGACGTAGAGGTGGGAGCGGACGCCGCCCGTGTGGGTGATCGCGATGAAGGTGTCGTCGTCCGTCGCGGCGCCCGGGCGCCGGATGTCCGTCTCCGCGTACACGGAGGCCGCCGGGCCGAACAGGACCAGCGCCTGGTCGACGACATGGCTGCCGAGATCGTAGAGCAGGCCTCCGATCTCCGCGGGGTCGCCGGACTCCCGCCAGCCGCCCTTGGGCCGGGGGCGCCACCGCTCGAAGCGGGACTCGAAGCGCAGGACGTCGCCCAGCTCGCCCTCGGACAGCAGCTTGCGCAGGGTGAGGAAGTCGTTGTCCCAGCGGCGGTTCTGGAAGACCGACAGCAGCAGTTCGCGCTCCTCGGCGAGGGCGGCGAGCTCGCGGGCCTCGGCGGCCGTGCCCGCCACGGGCTTGTCGACCACGACCGGCAGACCGGCCTCGAGGGCGGTGGTCGCGAGCGGCACGTGCGTCCTGTTCGGCGACGCCACGACGATCAGGTCCAGCTCGCCGGCCCGCTCGAACAGCTCGTCCGGTGTGCCGGCGAGACGTACGTCCGGGAACTCGGCACGGGCCTGCTGCCGCCGTTCCGGGTTCGAGGTGACCACCGTGTCGAGGACGAGGCCCTCGGTGGCGGCGATCAGCGGGGCGTGGAAGACGGAGCCGGCCAGGCCGTAGCCGACGAGGCCGACGCGGAGGGACGAGCCGGGGGTGCCGGACGTGCCCGGCGTGCCGGGCGTGCCGAGGGGTGTGCCAGTCATGGCCCCACTTTCGCAACGCTGTTGCCAAAGTGCAAGCGCCGGGGACAATGGCGGCGTGAACAGGGCGAACGATGGTACGGGCACAGGGGCGGGCATGCGCGGTACGGGGGCCGGGGCGAACCTGCTCGCCCTGCGCAGCCACAACACCGCGCTGGTCCTCGACCTGCTGCGCACGGCCGGGGCCGACGGCATCAGCCGGCTCGAACTCGCCGAGCGGACCGGGCTCACCCCGCAGGCCGTCAGCAAGATCACCACCCGGCTGCGGGAGGACGGTCTCGCGGCGGAGGCGGGACGCCGGGCCTCCACGGGCGGCAAGCCCCGGACGGTGCTGCGGCTGGTCCCCGAGGCCCGGCACGCGGTGGGCGTCCACCTGGACCGGGACGAGCTGCGGGTCGTGCTCGCGGACCTGCACGGAGCCGTGGTGGCGGAGCGGCGGACCGGGGTGGACCTGGGAGCGGGGGCGGAGGCCGTGCTGGGCGCGGTGACCGCTGAGGTGGGCCGGGTGCTGCCCGGCGCCGGCGCCGGTGCGCTGCTCGGCGTGGGGGTCGCCCTGCCCGGTCCGCTCGACCACGCCCGCGGTGTGCTGCACCGGGTGACCGGTTTCCCCGAGTGGGACGGCTTTCCGCTGCGCGAGGCCCTGGCGGGGCGGCTGGGGGTGCCGGTCGTCGTCGACAAGGACACCAACGCCGCCGCGCTGGGCCTGGCCGCCGGGGGTGAGGGCGGCTCCTTCGCCTACCTGCACCTCGGCACGGGGCTGGGGGCCGGACTGGTGATCGGCGGCAGCGTGCACCGCGGGGCCCGGACCGCGGCCGGGGAGTTCGGCCACCAGGTGATCCAGCTGGACGGCCCGCCCTGCACCTGCGGCGACCGCGGCTGCCTCGAGGCGCTGTGCCTCGGCGCGGTGGCGCGCGGTGACGTGGCGGAGGCGGCGCGGGTGCTGGGGGCCGGGGCGGCGAACCTCGTCGGGCTGCTCGACATCGACGTGGTCCTGCTGGGCGGCCGTACGGTCGCGGCGCACCCGGAGGCCTTCGTGCGCGGGGTCGGCGCCGTCCTGCGGGAGCGGGCCGTGCGCACCGGCCAGGACGCGGTGCCGGTGCGGGTCACGGCCGGGGCAGCCCGCGTCGTGGCCGCGGGCGCGGCGCAGGCGGTGCTGGGGCCGGTGTTCGGACGTGGGGGCGGGTGAGGGGCGGATGGGAGGGCGGGTGAGAGGGCGGGTGAGAGGGCCGGGAGCCGGGTGAGGCCGTGGGCCGCGACCTCGTGCGGGGCCTGGGGGCCGGCCGGTGTCCGGGCTGTGCGTACGGGAGCGTAGGGCCTCCCGCGCGCACCGGAGCCCCTCCGACTGCCGGCGACGAGGAGGACGGTGCGCGGGCGGGTCCTTCGGCTGGTCCGGCGGGCGGCTGGTGGTGTGTCGGCGGCCGGGTCGGGCGGGACCGCGCCTGGGGGAGGGCGCGCGAGCGGGCTGGGGACGGTGCGCGGGCGGGTCCTTCGGCCGGTCCGGCGGGCGGCTGGTGGTGTGTCGGCGGCCGGGTCGGGCGGGACCGCGCCTGGGGGAGGGCGCC
>NZ_JBHYQH010000036.1:54901-72265 GCF_042746715.1 Streptomyces sp. NPDC058741
GCGAGCGGGCCGGGGACGGTGCGCGGGCGGGTCCTTCGGCCGGCCCGGCGGACGGCTCGTGGTGCGCAGGAGGATGGCGCAGAGCGGTCCTCTCGTGCCCGGCGGACAGTTCCTGGTGCGCGCCGGCCCCGTCCGGCGGAACCGCGCGCCGTGAGCTGTCCGCCGACCGGGCGGATCCGCACCGCCGTTCGGGCTGCTTCCCGGCCGCGCCGACTTCACGGGCCCGCCGCCCGGCAATGTCACATCATCATGCGACCCTGCACGCCCGTTCACCTCTGCCTGGCGACGGCAGCCGCCGTCCTCCTCCCAGGTGCGCACCCGGCGTACGCGGACGATCCGGCGCCCGCCTGTGCCGCGCCCGACGACCACACCTTCCCCCTCACCACCCGCCTCCGCGGCGGACCCGCGTCCTACACGGCCGGGGGCGGCTTCGGGACCTGGTACCTGGAGCTGACCAACACCACCGACCGGACCTGCTCCGACATCCACCCCGTCGTCGTGCTCGTCGACGCCGAGCGCGCCCTGGAGCCCTCCCAGCCCCGGCTGGAGTTCTTCGAGGGCGCCCGCGCCCACCCCGTGCGGTTCGAGAAGACCGGCGAGGACGAGCTGGTCGGGGCGTTCGCCGACGAGGAGGGCCGGTTCGGCGGGTTCACCGTCGGGCCGGGCCGGACCGTCACCGTGAAGGTGCGGCTCGCGCTCACCTCGGACGCCGTCCCCAACGACGTGACCGCCAACGCCGCGGTCGTGCAGCGGCACGACGACGACGGCGACTGGGTCGGGCAGTCCAACGACTACCGCTTCGGGATCGACGCCGACCGGCCGGACACCGGTACCGACACCGACGGAGACACCGACACCGACGGAGACACCGACACCGACGGTGACACCGACACCGACGGTGACACCGACACCGACGGTGACACCGACACCGACGGTGACACCGACACAGACGGTGACACCGACACCGGCACCGAGCCCCGCCCCGACTCCGACGCCTCCGTCCCGCCCCGCGAGGACCGCTTCCCGTTCGCCGAGGAGCTGGCCCGCACCGGCAGCGGCGCCCAGGTCGCCACGGCGACCGCCCTCGCGCTGATCGCGACGGGCGCGGCGCTCCTCATCGCCCGCAGACGCCGCTGAGACGCCCCGGGCCGACCGCCCGCCCGCCGTACGCGGCGTCCCGCCTGTCGGGACGCCGTGATCGGGCCGTTCCGCAAGATCCCGCCACTGTTTAGGCTGGGTCGCACGCTGGACCGCGTACGGCAGGAGATCCCGCACATGGCAGACCGCAAGCCCATCGAGTCGTGGCTCACCGACATGGACGGTGTGCTCATCCACGAGGGCGTACCGATCCCCGGCGCCGACGCCTTCCTGAAGAAGCTGCGTGAGTCCGGAAGGCCCTTCCTGGTGCTCACCAACAACTCGATGTACACGCCGCGCGACCTGCACGCCCGGCTGCGGCGCATGGGTCTGGAGGTGCCGATCGAGAGCATCTGGACCTCGGCCCTGGCCACCGCCCAGTTCCTGGACGACCAGCGGCCGGGCGGCTCGGCGTACGTCATCGGCGAGGCGGGCCTGACCACCGCGCTGCACGACATCGGCTACATCCTGACCGACCACGAGCCGGACTACGTCGTCCTCGGCGAGACCCGCACGTACTCCTTCGAGGCCATGACGAAGGCGGTCCGCCTCATCCTCGACGGCGCCCGGTTCATCTGCACCAACCCCGACGAGACGGGCCCCTCCACCGAGGGCCCGCTGCCCGCGACCGGCGCGGTGGCCGCGCTGATCACCCAGGCGACCGGCAAGAAGCCGTACTTCGCGGGCAAACCGAACCCGCTGATGATGCGGACCGGGCTGAACGCCATCGGGGCGCACTCCGAGAGCAGCGCGATGATCGGCGACCGGATGGACACCGACGTGCTGGCCGGCATGGAGGCGGGGATGCAGACGTTCCTGGTCCTCACGGGGCTGACCCGGCCCGAGCAGGTCGAGGACTTCCCCTACCGGCCGTCGCAGGTCGTGGACTCGATCGCGGACCTCGTCGACCGGATCTGACCCCGGGCGCCGGTCTCCCGGGCCCTCAAACCCGTCGTCCCCCGTACGGAGCAGCCGCCGCGTCCCTGAGGATGCGGCGGCCTGCCGGGCGGGGGAGGCTCCAGGCGTCTGGAGGTTCACGATGGGTTCCCTGAGAGTCACGGTCTGTACGAGCGTGCTGGCCGTGGTCGCCCTGGCCCCGCCCGCGTACGCGGTGGACGCGGGGGGCGTCCGGGTGACCCCGGCGAGGCCTGTGCCCGGCGGCGACGTCACGCTCCGCGTGGCCGACTGCGCGCGCCGGACGGCCGTCGCGACCTCGGCGGCGTTCGTGGCCGACGCACGGCTCACCGTCACCGGCCCCGGGCACGAGCTCGCCGGCGACAGCCGCGTCCGCTCCACGCTCCGGCCCGGGACGTATGCCGTGCGGGTCACCTGCGACGGTTCCGTACGCAGCGGCACGCTGACCGTCCGGGCGAAGGACGCGCAAGGCGCCCGGGAGGGGGAACGCCGCGGAGCGCGGGCGGTCCCAGGGCCCTCCGGGCAGGGGGCCCGGCCCGCTGATGACCCGTCCGCCCCCGGAACCACGACACCCCACGCCCACGCCCCCCAGGGCGACGTCCGGAGCGGGGGCCGGCCCCCGGCGCCCGCGGACGAGCGCGGGTCTCCCGTCCCCCGCAGCGGCGGGCAGCCCTCCACCCCCGCCGCCGACGGGTCCCGCCCCGGCGCGTACCCCTCTCCCGTCGCCCCCGTCCAGGCCGGCGGAGGCGGTGCCGCCGAGCAGGTCGCCGCCCGGCAGGAGCACGGGGCCGCTCCCGGCACCGCGCAGGGCGTGACCGGTCTGGTCCTCGCCGGCGTGGCCGCGGTGGCCGTGGCGCTGGGCGGCTTGCGCCGGCGCCGTGGGACGGGCTGACCATGTCCGCCCGGAATCCGGGACCGTCACCGGCCACCGGCCGCCTGCTGACCGGCGTGGCCTGGGTGGTGCTGCTGCTCGGGCTGTGGCTGTGGGGCCGCGAGGCCACCGACGTGCGCCACGGCATCTCCGCCCCCACCACAGGCGACATGGCGGCGGCCGGCCGGCCCCCGGACGTGAAACTGCCGCCCGCGCACCGCCCCCTGGACGACGCCCCGCCGCAGCGCGTCGACATCCCCGGACTCGGCGTCCAGGCCCCCGTGGTGGCCCGCGGCCTGGACGCGCGGGGAGCGCCCGACCCGCCGCCGTACGACCAGCCGGGCGTGGTCGGCTGGTACGCCGGCGGGGTGGCGCCCGGGGCGCCCGGCACCGCGCTGATGGTCGGTCACGTCGACACCGACACCCGGCCGGCCGTCTTCTACAAGGTCAGCGCCATGCGGCCGGGCCAGACGATCCGGGTGGTCCGGGCCGACGCCGAGGTCGCCGAGTTCACCGTGGAGTCCGTCCAGGTCCTCACCCGCGACCGCTTCGACGCCCACCAGGCCTACGGCCCCCGCGAGTCGGGCCGGGCCGAACTGCGGCTGGTCACCTGCGGCGGCAGCTTCGACCGTACGACGCGCAGCTACACGGCGAACGTGGTCGTCTCGGCGTACCTGACGGGGAGGGGAGCGTAGCGATCGGGAGCCGGTCGCGTCGGGGCAGCCGGCCTGCTTCCCCGACCGGCCGGCAACCGGCTCCGAATCCCCCCGACGGCCGCGAAACCACAGCATTTTCGACAACCAGAAAGCCAGGGTTCTACGGCGTCCATCATGATCGCGAGACGCGAAACGCGGTGTTAACCGGTCAGACGCGTTCGTTGTGACGCGCGTGAGGGCTCGGTGGGGCGGTGGTGGACAGACGGGCGCGGATGTTCCCGAAGTGCTCCCTTATGGCCTCCTCGGCGCGCGGTGCGTCGCCGGACCGCACCGCGTCGAGGATCTCCCGGTGCTGCCGGCAGGTCACCTTCGGGTCCTGCGGCTCGCCCCCGAGGTCCGTGCGGACCTGGTGGAAGGCGTCCCAGAACGCCTCCAGGACCTCGCTCAGCAGCACGTTGTCCAGCCCCCGGTAGAGGGTGGCGTGGAAGGCCCGGTCGGTCTCGGCGAGACCGGCCCCGCGCGCGGCCTGCTCTTCCATACGGCCGACGAGCCCGTCCAGTTCAACGAGGTCCTCGCGCGGTACGCGCCCCGCGAGCCGGGAGACCAGCCCGCTCTCCATGGCCTCCCGGAGTTCGAGCAGCTGGACCAGGGAGTCCTCGCCCCGGTGGTGCCCGGCCACCGTGCGGAAGGCCAGGCCCTCGATCATCGGGGCGAGCGACATCGGGCCGACGTACGTGCCGAAGCCGTGCCGGATCTCCACGATGCCCATGGCCTGGAGTGCCTTCAGCGCCTCCCGCACCGAGTTCCGGCTCGCACCGAGGTGCTCCATCAGCTCGGGCTCGGTCGGCAGCGGGGCCCCCGAGGCCAGCCGGCGGTCGAGGATGAGCTTCTTGATCCGCTCCTGGAGGTCACGCGCTGCCATGGCGAGAGGGTATCCGGCCAATCGTGCGGTGGGTCCGGTTCCGGACAGAGATGGGGTTCCGGCCAGGAAAATCTGATAAGCGGGGGCGCGCGGGGGAGAGGGATGCAAGAAGGCCCCCCGCTTGCGCGAGGGGCCTTCCGGTCGTGCGCCGCCAGGGACTCGAACCCCGGACCCGCTGATTAAGAGTCAGCTGCTCTAACCAACTGAGCTAGCGGCGCCCGCTGACGTCGTCACTCTACAGGACCTCCCGAGGTGCTCCGGACCACCCGACCGGGCCCCCGAGGTCCCCCGCAGGGGTCCCGGTTACATCGTTCGGACCGTCAGCATGCGCGTGCGGAGACCAGTTGAGAAACTGACGGCGCGCACCCGGACGTGCACGGGTGCCGCCTTTTCCGCCGGAAGTGTGAGGGGAATCGCATGGAGACTCCGGTATTCGAGGACATCGACCCCGCGAGCGATTGCGAATGCCCCGGCTGCGTCCACTGGCGCCGCGTCCTGCCGCATTCCCGGGCCGGCCGCCACACCGCCCACCCGGCCGCCCACCGCGCGCTCGCCCTGGCCGCCGCGGCGTCCGCCGCGCTCGGCGCCGGCCATGCCGTACCGGCGGCGGCCGCACCGCACGCCTCCCACCGTCCCGGCGTCGTTCCCGCAGGTGACGAGCCCGACACCCCTCAAGGCACCCAGGCTCCGCTGCACGGCCCCGCGGGCCGCCCGGCGCAGCCCTCCGCCGTCCCCCGGATCAGCGCCCTCACCCGCACGGCGATCATCGAACGGGCCAGGACCTGGGTCGCCGCGAAAGTGCCGTACAGCATGAGCGCCCATGGGGCCGACGGTTACCGGCAGGACTGCTCGGGCTATGTCTCGATGGCCTGGAAGCTGCCCGGAAACGAATGGACGGGAAGTCTCGCCCAGTACGGGGAGCGGATTTCCAAGGAGGAACTCCTGCCGGGCGACATTCTGCTGTTCCACAATCCGTCCGACCCCGAGAAGGGCTCGCACGTCGTCGTCTTCGGCGGCTGGACCGACGACGCCCGCACCTCCTACACCGCCTACGAGCAGACCCGCCCGCACACCCGGCGGCAGACCACCCCCTACGCCTACTGGAGCGACTCCGCCCGGTACGTGCCCTACCGCTACAAGGGCCTCACCCCCGAGCCGGACAGCGGCATGCCGGGCGCCCCGGCCGCGACGCCGTTTCCCGGAGCGGCGTATTTCGGCCCCGGGGCGAACAACAGGTACGTCACGCTGCTCGGCCGCATGCTCGTGGCGCGGGGGGCCGGCGCGGCGTACGCCTCGGGCCCGGGGCCGCGCTGGACGGACGCGGACCGGCGGGCGACCCGGGCGTTCCAGCTGGCCCAGGGCTGGACGGGCGCGGACGCGGACGGTCTGCCCGGCCCGCGGACCTGGGAGCTGCTGGTCTCGGGCGCGGGCAAGGACGTCAAGGGCGGGGTGATGGGCCCGCCGCCCGCCTCGCACGGCGTCCCCGGCTACCCGGGCCGGGCGATGTTCCGCCCCGGCGCCAGCAACGCCCACGTCACCCGGCTGGGCGGGCAACTGGTGCACAGGGGCTTCGGCAGGTTCTACGCGGTCGGGCCGGGACCGCGCTGGACCGAGGCGGACCGGCGGGCCGTCGAGGCCTTCCAGCGCACCCAGGGCTGGCGCGGCGGGGCGGCCGACGGCTACCCGGGGCCGGAGACCTGGCGGCGGCTGTTCTCGTAGGCCCGGCGGACGGGCCCGCACCCCGGACGGGCCCTTCCGGCGGGTCCGGCGCCCGGCATCCGGGGGACCACTGCTGTGACGCATCGTGCGCGGAGGCTGGAGGCACGCATGAGTACGACCACGTCCCACACGTCCGAGCCCGACGGACCGGCCGGGGGGCCCGTCCGGCCCGGCCGGATCATCCAGAACGAGGCCACCACCGAGATCCCCGTCCACCTGCTGTTCCGCGACGAGCCCCGCCCGGCCCCGGTGGCGCTGAAACCGGCGGTCGTCGGCCGGCGGCACGGCACGGGGGAGCAGCCCCGCCTCCGGCGCCCGGCCACGCCGCCGCGCCCCGCGCCGCCTGGCCCCGCGCCGCAGGTCGACGCCGACCTGGCGGAGCGGCCCGCGCGGGTGCTGCCCGGGGCGGCGGGTGTGCTGGCCGGGGCCTGCGGACTGGCCGGGTGCGCGGCCACCTCCTGGTGGGCCGGGGTGCTGCCCCCCCTGGTGCTGGAGGCGCTGCGGCTGCCCGCCCCGGCAGGGAGCGGGCTCGGCCCGCTGCAGTGGGCGGCGTTCGCGGGCGCCGGTGCGCTCGGCCTGTTCGGGTTCGGCGGGCTGGCCCGGGGACGCACCGGGCGGGCCTGGGTGCTCGACCTGTTCGGCCGCTACCGGGGGACCGTACGGCGCTCCGGTCTGCTGTGGGTCAACCCGCTGCTGCTGCGCCGCCGGGTGGACGTGCGGCTGCGGCACTGGCGCAGCGAGCCCGTGCCCGCGGCCGACGCGAGCGGGGTCGCGCTGCGGGTCGTCGTGCAGGTGGTGTGGCGGGTGCGGGACACCGCGCGGGCCATGCTGGGCGTCGAGGACCACGAGACGTATCTGCGCGAGTGCGTCGAGGCGGCGCTGGCCCGGGTCCCGGTGGAGACGCCGGGCGGGGGGAGGAGGGCCGGGGACACGGCGGCCGAGGCGCTGACGCGGCTGGTGGCGTCGGACGCCGCTCCGGTCGGCCTGGAGGTGTTCGCGGTGCAGCCGCTGAGGGTGGAGTACGCCCCCGAGGTCGCCGCCGCGATGCACCGCCGCCGGATCGCCGCGCTGGACGCCCAGCACCGGGCGAGCGTGCTCACCTCGGTCGTGGACTCGGTGGAGGACACGGTGACCCGGCTGACCATGCGGGGGCTGGTCGAGCTCGACGACTACGAGCGGAAGGTGCTGGTGAAGGACCTGACGGTGGCGTTCTGCGCGGGCCGGGGAGAAGCATCTCCGTGAGGGGGATGGACATGTTCAGTTCACGTCCCTACCCTCAGGCTTGGTCTAGACCTATCTGCACGGCTCACTGAGACTCCCCCACGTTCCCCAGGAGCGGCAGCGTGCGCGCAAGGACCAAGTTGTCCGCGGTCGCGGTGGGACTGGCCACGACCGGAGCCCTCGTGCTCTCCTCCGGCGGCGCCAGCGGCCACGGCTGCACCGACCTCCCCGTCAGCCGGCAGAAGCTCTGCCGGAACGGCACCGTGACCAACTGCGGCTCGATCCAGTGGGAGCCGCAGAGCGTCGAGGGGCCGAAGGGCTTCCCGGCCTCCGGCCCGGCCGACGGCCAGATCTGCAACGCCGGCCTCGGCCGGTTCAGCCGGCTGGGCGCGCCCCGCACCCCGTCCGGCGCCGCATGGCCGGCCACCCGTGTGACGGGCGGCCAGAACTACACGTTCCGCTGGCAGTTCACCGCCATGCACGCCACGACCGACTTCACCTACTACATCACCAAGCCGGGCTGGAACCAGGACCACAACCTGTCCCGGTCCGACCTCAATCTCACGCCGTTCTTCACGGTGCCGTACAACGGGCAGCGCCCGCCGTCCACGCTCTCCCACAGCGGCAGGCTGCCCTCCGGGCTGAGCGGCCGCCACGTGATCCTCGCGGTCTGGACGATCGCCGACACCCCGAACGCGTTCTACGCCTGCTCGGACGTCACGTTCTGAGGTGAGGTTGATGACGGTGACCCGGCGGTGACCCGCGCGATGTCCCCCACCGCCGGCGACGCCCTCCCGCAGGACGGGCAGTACCCGCCGTGGCGAAGGGCCCGGAACGCGCCGAGGGGCCTCTCGCTCCCACGAGAGGCCCCTCACCGGTGCGCCGCCAGGGACTCGAACCCCGGACCCGCTGATTAAGAGTCAGCTGCTCTAACCAACTGAGCTAGCGGCGCATGACCCCCGCCGACCGCTGGAACCGTGTTCCGCGGCGGGCGACGCAGAAAATAATACCTGCTCCCCCGGGGTGCTCCGCACCGCCTCGCGGCGCGGAGCACCCGGACACCGGGACCGGGGCCGCGTTGCGGTTGAGGGCGTCCGCGGCCCGGCGCAGCCGGTGGGCGTGCTCCACCGGCAGGGACAGGGCGAGGCAGCCGACGGAGGAGCCGGCCGTGCGGGGGCGGCGGCGCAGACCGTGCCGACCGCGTACTCCTGCAGGTCCAGGCCGGGCACGGTGGGCGGCTGTGCCTCGATCGAGGCGGGTGGAGCGGCAGGCGGTCGCTGGTGATGGTGCGCGAGGTGGGGCGGGCCGTCTCGTGCCGGGCGAGGTGGTCGCGGCGGCCGGCGTGGTCGAGCCGGGCGAGGTGGTCGCGGCGGCCGGCGTGGTCGAGCCGGGTGAGCAGGCTCTTGCCGATCGCGGTGGCGTGGGAGCTGGAGCGGACGTCCACCCACTCGTTCACCTTGGGGGTGGCCGGACCGTCGGCGTACTGGGTGACGCCGATCTCGCCGTCCACGTAGCGGCTCATGCAGACGGCGGCGCCGACCGCGTCGCGCAGCCGGTCGAGAGTGTGCTGGAGCTGGTCGCGCAGGGCGTGCTCGTGGTGGAGGGCGGAGCCCAGGCGGGTCAGGGGCTCGCCCGTGGCGTAGGCCCCGTCGGCGATCTGCCCGACGCAGCCCTCGCGGCGCAGCGTGTGCGGGAGCGTGGCCGGCCGCTCCGGTTCGATGCGGGTGTCCCGGGCGAGCTCGGCGTCGGTGACGCCGAAGCTGTTTCCCGCCACCGTCTCCAGGGCGCGGAGGGCCTCCCGGGCCGAGTGGTACATGGTGGTCGGCTCGTTCTTCAGCGCCGCGGTGGTCTCCCCCTGTGCTTGCTGCGGGGCCGTTTTCCGGTCAGTGGACCTGTTCCAGGTCAACCGGCGATGCCCCTGGGTGAAGTGGGGTTTGACGGGATTCCCCGGGGCCCCGGACCGGGGCGATGGCTCTCTGGCATGTGCCAGGAGCATGCCCCGGTCGCCGGGCTCACGGTCACCCCTGTTCACGGGCGGTAGTCACAGCACCGCGCTGAGGAACTCCCGCGTGCGGTCGTTCTCCGGCTCGCTGAAGATCTTCTCCGGGGAACCGGCCTCGATGATGCGGCCTGAATCGAACATCAGTACCCGGTCGGAGATGTCCCGGGCGAAATTCATCTCGTGGGTCACGCAGAGCATCGTGATGTCGGTGGAGCGTGCGATGTCCCTGAGCACGTCGAGCACTCCCGCGACCAGCTCCGGGTCGAGCGCGGAGGTGACCTCGTCCAGCAGCAGCACCTGCGGCTGCATGGCCAGGGCCCGGGCGATGGCCACCCGCTGCTGCTGGCCGCCGGAGAGCTGGGCCGGGTGCGCGTCGCACTTGTCGGCGAGACCCACCATGGCCAGCAGCCCCTTGGCCCGCTCCGCGGCCTCGTCCTTGGACAGGCCGAGGACGGTGACCGGGGCCTCGGTGATGTTGCGCAGCACCGTCATGTTCGGGAACAGGTTGAACTGCTGGAAGACCATCCCGATCTTCTTGCGGACCTCCCGGACCTCCTTGTCGGAGGCCGGGAACAGCCTCTGCCCGTCGACCGTGATCGTGCCCTCGTCGGGCTTGAGCAGGGTCATCAGCAGCCGCAGGATCGTGGTCTTGCCCGACCCGGACGGCCCGATCAGCGTCACGTGCTTGCCGGCGTCGACGGAGAAGTCCAGGCGGTCCAGGACGGTGCTGGTCCCGAACCGCTTGGTGACCTGCTCCAGCCGGATCAGCTCGCCGGTGCTCCTGGCGGGACGCTGCTCCGGGTTCTTCTCGGGGTCGGGGAGGGTGTCAGTGGACAAGGCGTCGCTCCAGGGCTCGCAGGGCAAGGGAGGCCAGGTAGGAAATGGCGATGAAGGCCACGCCGATCACCGTCAGCGGCTCGGTGAACTGGAACTGCTCCTGCGAGAACAGGCGCGCGTGCCCCAGCATCTCCAGGACGGTGATCGCCATCAGCATCGGCGTGTCCTTGAGCATGGCGATGACGTAGTTGCCGAGCGCGGGGACGACCCGGCGCACCGCCTGCGGCAGGATCACCGCCGTCCACGTCCGGCGCAGCGGCAGGTTCAGCGCCGTCGCCGCCTCCCACTGGCCGACCGGCACGGCCTCGATGCCGGCCCGGTAGACCTGCATGGTGTACGTCGAGTAGTGCAGCCCGATCGCGAACACGCCCGTGGTCAGCGCCGAGAAGGTCAGACCCCACTCGGGCAGCACGTAGAACAGGAAGAACAGCTGCACCAGCAGCGGTGTGTCGCGGATGAACTCGGTGACCACCCCGACGGGCCAGGTCACCCACCGCGACGGCACCCGCGTCAGCAGGGCCCACACCAGTCCCAGTGCGAAGGAGATCAGCGAGCCGAACACCAGGATCTGCAGGGTGACCAGCAGTCCGTCCCAGAAGTCCGGCATGAAGTCGGAGACCGCGCTCCAGTCCCACTGCATCAGACGGCACCCCCCGCGTTGGTCGTCTCGGGGCGCTTCGGCTCGACGTCGGGCTTGCGCTCCGGGGCCTTGCCGACACCCGCCTTCAGCTTCTTCTCCAGCCCCCGCATGACCCGGGTGAGCAGGAAGGCGATCACGAAGTAGACGAGCAGGACGTACGTGTAGATCTCCGCGCTCTCCTGGAGCGCAAGACGCACCAGGTTGCCGCTGAACGCCAGGTCGCCCATGCCCATGATCGACACCAGGGCGGTGCCCTTGAGCAGTTCCACGAGCAGGTTGGAGAACGGCGGGATCATCTCCGGCACCGCCTGCGGCAGCAGGATCAGCCGCAGCCGCTGCCAGGGCGTGAAGCTGAGCGCGATCCCGCCCTCCCGCTGCGCCGGGTCGACCGCGGCCAGCGCGCCGCGCACGATCTCGGAGCCGTACGCCCCGTAGGTCAGTCCGAGTGCCAGCGTGCCCGCCCACAGCGGGACCAGCTGCCAGCCGAAGGCCGGGGGCAGCACGAAGAAGACCCAGAAGATCATCACCAGGGCCGAGGTCCCGCGGAACACCTCGGTGTACAAGCCCGCCAGGAAGCGGACGATCCACAGCCGGTGGGTGCGCGCGACACCGACCACGAAGGACACGGCCGCCGCCAGCAGCGCGCTGAGGACGAGCAGCTGGATCGTGACCCAGACGCCCCTGAGCACCAGTTCCCAGAGTCCGGAGGTCATCCGCCGCAGAGCTCCTTCGCGGTCAGATCCGTCATCTCGTTCTCGGTGAAACCGAAGGGCTCGAGAATCCGGAGCAGTTCGCCGCTGTCCTTGAGCTTGTGCAGTTCGCGGTTGAAGGCGTCGCGCAGGGCGGTCTCGGTGGGCCGGAAGGCGAAGCCGCCGCCGTCGACGTGCGGCTTGCCGTCGACGATCGGCTTGAAGGGCTCGGTCGCCTCTGCCTTGGCGGACTTCTTCACCACCTCGCGGGTGGTCAGCGCCGTGCCCGCGAAGACGTCGACCCGCCCGGCCTCGACCGCGTTCAGCCCGGCCACCTGGTCGGGCACGATGAGGATGTCGCTCTCCTTGTAGCCCGCCTCGACGGCGTAGGCGATCTCGGCGTAGCCGGTGCCGGTGGCGAACTTCGCCTTCTTCTCGACGACGTCCTGGTAGTCGCGCAGGCCCATCGGATTGCCCTTGCGCACGATGAAGGAGTCGAGCATCTGGTAGTCGGGGTCGGAGAAGATGACCTGTTCGCAGCGCTCGGGGTTGATGTACATCCCGGCGGCCACGACGTCGAACTGCTGGGAGTTCAGGCCCGGGATGAGGGAGCCGAACTCGGTGGGCACGGGCTGCACGCGGTCCACCCCGAGCCGCTCGAAGATGACCTTCGCCAGCTCCGGCGCCTCGCCGGTCAGCTCGCCGTTCCTGTCGATGTAGCCGAAGGGGATCTCCCCGGCGATGCCGAGCCGGACGACGCCCTGCGCGCGCAGGCGCTCCAGGAGGTCCCCTCCCTCCGTGCCGGAGGCGGTGGCCACGCGCGAACACCCGGACGCACCCAGTGCGCCGAGCGCCGCGACCCCCGCGAGCAGCGACCGGCGGGTGGGCCCTGAGGGACGGTCACGCCTGGATACCGGCGGGATTCTGTCTGGTGGTGAGGCCATGGGCGCGCGGCTACCCAAGGCCTTTGGAGTTATGCGGATGTTCTTCGGACCGGTACCGCGCCGATGCGCCCTTGACCGCGCGGGGCACGGGCACTCCCATGGAGGGCATGGCTGATCGCTACATCGAAGTCTCGCTGGTCAAGCGTGACGTGACCTGCACGGCCAAGCTGCTGGACGACCGCGCGCCGATCACCTGCGCGGCCGTCTGGGGCTCCCTTCCGCTGGCCGGCGACGTCTACCACGCGAAGTACGCCCGCAACGAGATCTACGCCCTCTTCCCGCCCTTCGCCCCGACCGAACCACCCCTGGAAAATCCCACCATCACTCCCATTCCCGGTGATCTGTGCTATTTCACCTTCGCGGGGGCCGAGTTGGGGACCAAGGCCTACGGCTACGACCGCGAGGTGCGCGCCGGGACCACCCTCGTCGATCTGGCCCTGTTCTACGAGCGCAACAACCTGCTGCTCAACGGCGACGTCGGCTGGGTCCCCGGCATCGTCTGGGGTCAGGTCGTCGACGGCCTGGAGAGCATGGCCGAGGCGTGCAACGACCTGTGGAGGTCGGGAGCGGCGGGGGAGACGCTCAGCTTCCGCCGGGCCTGAGCCGGCCGGCCGACGCCAACCCGGCCTCGTACAGCGCGTGCGCCGCCCGCAGCACCAGATCGTCCCGGTGCCGGGCGGCCACGAGCTGCAGGCCGATCGGCAGCCCGTCCCCGTCGACGCCGACCGGCACGCTCGCCGCGGGCTGCTGCGTCATGTTGAACGGGTACGTGAACGGCGTCCAGCCCGTCCAGCGCCGGTGCCCCGACCCCTTGGGCACCTCGGCGCCCGCCTCGAACGCCGTGATCGGCAGGGTCGGCGTCACCAGCAGGTCGTGGGTGTCGTGGAAGCGGCCCATCCTGCGGCCCAGGTCCATCCGGACGTCCACCGCGGCCAGGTAGTCCAGCGCCGAGTAGCGCGCGCCCCGGACGCAGATCTCCCGCAGGCCCGGGTCCAGCAACTCGCGCTGGTGCGGGCCCAGGTGCTGCGTCACCCGCGCCGCCCCGCTGAACCACAGCGTGTGGAAGGCCTCCACCGGGTCGGTGAGGTCGGGGTCGGTCTCCGTGACGTAGGCGCCGAGCTCCGCCAGCCGCTCCACCGCCCGCCGCACCGCGGCGGCCACCGCCGGCCGCACCGCCACCTGCCCGCCCAGCGACGGCGAGTACGCCACCCGCAGCCCGCGCACCCCGCCCGCCAGGCCCTGCGCGTACGCCCCGGGCGGCGGGGCGAGCGCCGACCAGTCGCGCGAGTCCGGGTGGCCGATGACGTCCATCAGCAGCGCCGCGTCCGCCGCGTCCCGGGTCATCGGCCCGACGTGCGCCAGCGTGCCGAACGCGCTCGCCGGGTACAGCGGCACCCGCCCGTACGTCGGCTTCAGCGCGAAGATCCCGCAGAAGGCCGCCGGGATGCGCACGCTGCCGCCGCCGTCCGTGCCCAGCGACAGCGGACCCGCGCCGAGCGCCACGGCCGCCGCGCTGCCGCCGCTCGACCCGCCGGCGGTGCGCGAGGTGTCGTACGGGTTGCGCGTCACCCCGCTCAGCGGCGAGTCCGTCACTCCCTTCCAGCCGAACTCCGGGGTGGTCGTCCTGCCGAGGAAGACCGCCCCGTGCTCGCGCAGCCGGGCCACGGACGGCGCGTCCTCGTCCCAGCGCCCCGCCGGGTCCACCGTCCTCGATCCGCGCAGGGTCGGAGTCCCGCGCTGCAGCAGGATGTCCTTGACGGTGACCGGCACCCCGTCCAGCAGCCCCCGCGGCTCACCGCGCCGCCAGCGCTCCTCCGACTCCCGGGCCCGCTCCAGCGCGTCCTCGGCGGTCAGCCGGACGAAGGCGTTCACCTCCGGCTGGATCGCCTCCGCCCGCTCCAGCGCCGCACGGGCCGCCTCCACGGGACTCCACTCGCCCCTGCGGTACCCCTCGAGGAGCCGTACGGCGGTCAGCTCGCTGAGCTCGGTCATCCACCCTCCCAGGAACGCGGTCAGTGGCCGGGTACATACCCACGCCGCTTGTCCACCACGTTCACCAGCGGCTCACCCGCCTCCCACAGGGCGTACAGCTCCACGAACTGGGCGCCGAGCTCGTCCCGCCAGCCGATCGTGTCGCCGCTCATGTGCGGGGACACGATCAGGTCGGGGGACCGCCACAACGGGCTGTCGGGGGGCAGGGGTTCGGTCGCGAAGACGTCCAGGGCGGCACCCGCGATCCAGCGCTTGTCCAGGGCCTCGGCGAGGGCGTCCTCGACGATCAGCTGACCGCGGCCGATGTTGACGAAGTGGGCGGACGGCTGCATCATCCCGAAGCGGCGCGCGTCGAACATGCCGTGCGTCCGCTCCGTGAGCGGCGCCGCCGCGACCACCCAGTCGGCGCGCGAGAGCAGCCGGTCGAGGTCCTCCGGGCCGTGCACGCCGGTGCGCGCGGCGCGTCCGACGAGCGCGGTGGTGACGCCGAGCGCCTGGAGGGTGCGGGCGATCGCCCGGCCGATCGGGCCCGAGCCGACCACCACGGCCCGGCTCCCGGCGACCTTGCGCGACTCCCGGTGCCGCCAGGTCCGCTCCCGCTGCAGCCGAAGCGTGCGCGGCAGGTCCTTGGCCATGGCCAGGACGAGGGCGGCGACGTACTCGGCGATCGGCTGGTCGAAGACGCCGCGCGCGTTCGTCACCACCGTGTCGGAGGCGGCGAGCTCCGGACACATCAGGTGGTCCACACCGGCGCTGGCGGTGTGCACCCAGCGGGGGCGCGGGCCCTCGCCCGGCCAGGCGTCCCGCACGGCGCGCGAGGTGAAGTCCCACACCAGGAGTACGTCCGCACGCGGGAGGCGCTCCGCGAGGCCGGCCGCGTCGGTGTGTTCGACATGGGCGCGGCCGGTGAGGCGGCCGAGGCGGGGGAGGGGTTCGGCGTCCAGGACGAGAAGGGTGGGGGTGGGCATGAGCAGCCGTTTCTCCAGCCGTTCGGCGGGGCCGGCCGGCCTGCGCGGGGCCGCCGGTGACGACGAGTTAACCGGGTGTTGACCAGCGAGTGATCCGGGCGGATTGACCACGCTCGCACCCGAACCTACCGTCGTCAACACGGGCGTTCCCACGATCCGTTGCGTACGCGTTGCCCAGCGTGAGGCCGGTGCCTGCCATGGACGTCTCATTTCTCGGCGGGCCCAGCCCGCAGCGCGGGGTCGGCGTCGTCGCGCCCTTCGACTTCGCACTCGACCGCGAGCTGTGGCGCTGGGTGCCGGACGGGATATCCCTGCACATGACCCGAACGCCCTTCGTGCCGGTCGAGGTCAGTCTCGATCTGGCCCGCCTGGTCAGCGAGCACGAGACGCTGGGCGAGGCGGTGCGCACGCTCAACGCGATCGCCCCCGAGGTCGTGGCCTACGCCTGCACGTCGGGCAGCTTCGTCGGCGGCACCATGGGCGAGCGCGCCATGTGCGAGGCGATGAGCAGGGCCGGGGCTGTCCCGGCGATCACCACGTCCGGCGCGCTCCTGGAGGCGCTGGTGGAGCTGGACGTGCGCCGCGTGGCGCTGGTGACGCCGTACACGGTCTCGGTCACGCGGTCGCTGGAGGCCTACGTCGCCCAGGCGGGCGTCACCATCTCCGGGTGCGCCTTCATGGGTCTGACCCGGCACATCTGGAAGGTCCCCTACCGGGAGGTGGTGGACATGGCCCGGCAGGCCGTCCGCGACGACGCCGACGCGCTCTTCATCAGCTGCACCAACCTGCCCACCTACGACGTGATCCCCCAGCTGGAGGCCGAGCTGCGGATCCCGGTGATCTCGGCCAACCAAGTGACGATGTGGGCCGCGCTGCGCCGACTGGGTACCCGTGCCGTGGGGCCGTACCAAGCGCTGGTCAACGCCGAGGCGCGGTCCGGTCTCGTACCGCCGGGGGCCGACCCCGGGCCCGTAGTGCCGGAAGAAGAGCAGCAGCAGGAAGGCTGGACATGACAGCACTGGGATTCCTCTACCCGGGCCACTCCGCCGAGGACGACTATCCGCGCATCGAGCAGCTGCTGGGCAGCGACATCCGGGTGGACCTGGTGCACACCGACATCGGGGAGGACGCGCACCGGGTGGACGCGCTGCTGGAGATGGGCTCCGCCGGGCGGCTGGCGGCGGGGGTCCAGGAGCTGCGGCACGCCGGCGCCGAGGCCGTGGTGTGGGCCTGCACCAGCGGCAGCTTCGTCTACGGCTGGGAGGGCGCGCAGGAGCAGGTCCGCACGCTGGCCCGGGCCGCCGGCATGCCCGCCTCCTCTACGTCCTTCGCGTTCGTCCACGCGGTCCGCGAGGTCGGGGCGCGCCGGGTGGCGATCGGCGCGACCTACCCGGAGGACGTGGCGCAGCTCTTCGCGGAGTTCCTGCGCGCGGACGGCCTGGAGGTGGTGTCGGTCCGCAGTTCCGGCATCATCACCGCGGCGGAGGTGGGCACCTGGGGCGAGCCGGAACTCCTCGCCCTGGCCCGCGAGTCCGACCACCCCGACGCCGACGCCGTCCTCCTGCCCGACACCGCCCTCCACACGGCGGCCCACATCCCGGCCCTGGAGAAGGAACTCGGCAAGCCGGTCCTGACGGCCAACCAGGTCACCGTCTGGGAGGGCCTGCGCCTGGCGGACCGCAGGGTGAACGCGCCGGAACTGGGCCGGCTGTTCACCCGGGAGCCGATCGTCCAGGCGTGACCGCCCCGCCCCGCCACCGCCCCGCCCCGCCCCGCCACCGCCCCGCCCCGCCCCGCCCCGCCACCGCCCCGCCCCGCCCCGCCCCGCCCCGCCCCGCCACCGCCCCGCCC
>NZ_JBHYQH010000037.1:0-70190 GCF_042746715.1 Streptomyces sp. NPDC058741
CTCCGGGCCGGGCCCTGGGGGGGGGGGGGGGGGGGGGGGGGGGTAGACCGGTGACCCCCCGCGCCGCGGCTCCCCCCGCGCCCCGCTGGCGCCCCCCCGGCTTGGGCGGAGAGGGGCGCGCGTGGTCAGGCGGACGCCGGCGGATACAGCGACCGCGGAAGCTGCGAGGCCGCCGCCGCGTCCAGCAGCCACAGCGTGCGGCCGCGGCCGTACGCGCCCGCCGCCGGGGCCTGGATCTCGCCCGCGCCCGAGAGGGCGATCGCCGCGGCCCTGGCCTTGTCCTCCCCGGCCGCGAGCAGCCACACCTCTCGGGCGGCGCGGATCGCCGGGAGGGTCAGCGTGACCCGCGTCGGCGGCGGCTTGGGCGCGCCGTGGACGCCCACGACCGTGCGGTCCGTCTCGCGCACCGCCGGCAGCTCCGGGAACAGCGACGCGACATGCGTGTCGGGCCCCACTCCCAGCATCAGGACGTCGAACGCCGGGACGGGGCCGTGGTTCTCCGGGCCCGCCGACGCCGCCAGTTCCTCCGCGTACGCGGCCGCCGCCGCGTCCACGTCGTCGCCGTGCGGGCCGTCCGACGCGGGCATCGCGTGCACCCGCTTCGGATCGAGCGGCACCGCGTCGAGCAGCGCCTGCCTGGCCTGGGTGACGTTGCGGTCCGGGTCGCCCTCGGGCAGGAACCGCTCGTCGCCCCACCACAGGTCCAGCCGGCTCCAGTCGACGGCGTCCCTGGCCGGGGCGGCCGCCAGCGCGGCCAGCAGGCCGTTGCCGTTGCGGCCGCCCGTCAGGACCACCGACGCCGAGCCCCGGGAGGCCTGCGCGTCCACGATCCGGGTGATCAGCCGGGCCGCCGCGGCCTGCGCCATCAGCTCCTTGTCGCGGTGGACGACCAGCTGCGCTGCCGTGCTCACTTCGGCGCCTTCCGTACCGGTTCCAGCCTGGACGGCTCCTGCGTCACCGGCGCCTGCGCCGCCGCTTCCGCAGCGGGTGCTTGCGCAGCCTTCCCGGCGGGAGCGGGGAGGGGGAGCCGGTCACTTCTGGGATCGCCCCGCTCTCCTTTGGCCACCGGCTCGTCGCCGGCCGGGGACTCGTCGGACACCGGCTGCGCCGGAGCCGACCAGGAGGACTTCAGCCGGTCCACCCCGTACCGCAGGGCAGACGCGTACGTGTCGTCCGGGTCCAGGCGCCGCAGCTCCTCCGCGATCAGCTCCGCCGTGTCGCGCCGCTTGAGCGCCACCGCCCGGTCGGGCTGGCCCTCGATGGACAGCGTCGCCAGGGAGCCGTCGGCCCGGTCCAGGTTGATCGGGCCGCAGTTGGTGACCATGCGCACCGCCGTCAGGCCCGGGCCGCTGGACAGCGAGCGCTTGACGGGCACGTCCAGCCGGTCCGCGAGCCACATCGCCAGCAGCTCGCAGCTCGGGTTGAACTCCTCGCCCTCCACCTCGACGGCCCGCACCTCGCAGGCCACCTGGTCGAGCGCCGCCGCCAGCATCGAACGCCAGGGCGTGATGCGGGTCCAGGACAGGTCAGTGTCGCCCGGGGTGTACGTCCGGGACCGGGTGGCCAGGTCCCGCACCGGCTGCTCGGAGGCGTACGTGTCGGTGACGCGGCGCTGCGCGAGGGCACCCAGGGGGTCCTTCGCCGGGTCCAGCGGCGCGTTCACCGGCCACCACACCACCACCGGGGCGTCCGGCAGCAGCAGCGGCAGCACCACCGACTGGGCGTGGTCGGCGACCTCGCCGTACAGCCGCAGCACCACCGTCTCGCCGGTGCCGGCGTCCGCGCCGACCCGGACCTCGGCGTCGAGGCGGGACTTCGTGCGGTCGCGCGGCGAGCGGGAGACACGCTTGATGACGACGAGGGTGCGCGAGGGATGCTCGTGGGCGGCGTCGCTCCCGGCCCTCAGCGCGTCGTAGGCGTTCTCCTCGTCCGTCACGATGACCAGCGTGAGCACCATGCCGACGGCCGGGGTGCCGATGGCCCGGCGGCCCTGCACCAGCGCCTTGTTGATCTTGCTGGCGGTGGTGTCCGTGAGGTCGATCTTCATGGCCGACGCCAGCTCCGTCCGTGTCGCTCGAGCATCTCGTCCGCCTCGACGGGCCCCCAGGTACCGGCCGGGTACTGGGCGGGCTTGCCGTTGTTGTCCCAGTACTCCTCGATCGGGTCGAGGATCTTCCAGGACAGCTCGACCTCCTCGGTGCGCGGGAAGAGGTTCGAGTCCCCGAGGAGCACGTCCAGGATGAGGCGCTCGTACGCCTCCGGGCTGGACTCCGTGAAGGACTCGCCGTACGCGAAGTCCATCGACACGTCCCGGATCTCCATCGAGGTGCCGGGGACCTTCGAACCGAAGCGGACCGTGACGCCCTCGTCCGGCTGGACGCGGATGACGATCGCGTTGGAGCCGAGCTCCTCGGTGGCCGTCGAGTCGAAGGGGGAGTGCGGGGCGCGCTGGAAGACGACCGCGATCTCCGTGACCCGCCGGCCCAGGCGCTTGCCGGTGCGCAGGTAGAAGGGGACGCCCGCCCAGCGGCGGTTGTCGATCTCCAGCTTGATCGCGGCGTAGGTGTCGGTCTTGGAGGAGTGGTCGATGCCGTCCTCCTCCAGGTAGCCGCGTACCTTCGTGCCGCCCTGCCAGCCGGCCGCGTACTGGGCGCGCACGGTGTCGCGGCCCATGTCCTTGGGCAGTCGCACCGCGCCGAGCACCTTGGTCTTCTCGGCGGCCAGCGCGTCCGCGTCGAAGGACGCCGGCTCTTCCATGGCGGTGAGGGCCATGAGCTGCAGCAGGTGGTTCTGGATGACGTCGCGGGCGGCGCCGATGCCGTCGTAGTAGCCGGCCCGGCCGCCGATGCCGATGTCCTCGGCCATGGTGATCTGCACGTGGTCCACGAAGGACCGGTTCCAGATCGGCTCGAACATCGTGTTGGCGAAGCGCAGCGCCAGGATGTTCTGGACGGTCTCCTTGCCGAGGTAGTGGTCGATCCGGAAGACCTGCTCCGGGGCGAACACCTCGTGGACGACCTTGTTGAGTTCCTCGGCCGACGCCAGGTTGTGCCCGAACGGCTTCTCGATGACCGCGCGCCGCCAGGACCCGCCGGTCTGGTCGGCCAGCCGGTGCTTCCTCAGCTGCTGGATGACCACCGGGAAGGCCGACGGCGGCACGGACAGGTAGAAGGCGAAGTTGCCGCCGGTGCCCTGTGCCTTGTCCAGCTCGTCGATCGTGGAGCGCAGCCGCTCGAACGCGTCGTCGTCGTCGAACGTGCCCTGCACGAAGCGCATGCCCTGGATGAGCTGCTGCCAGACCTCTTCGCGGAACGGCGTGCGGGCGTGCTCCTTGACGGCGTCGTGGACCTCCTGCGCGAAGTCCTCGTGCGCCCACTCGCGGCGGGCGAAGCCCACCAGCGAGAAGCCCGGCGGCAGCAGACCCCGGTTGGCGAGGTCGTACACGGCCGGCATGAGCTTCTTGCGGGACAGATCGCCCGTGACACCGAAGATGACCAGGCCCGACGGCCCCGCGATACGCGGGAGCCGTCGGTCCGCGGGGTCACGCAGCGGGTTGCTGCTCGACACCTGTTCAGCCCTCCGAGGGGGCGAGGCGCTGGAGTTCGGCCTCGGTCGACTTCAGCAGGTCGGTCCAGGAGTCCTCGAACTTCTGGACGCCTTCCTCCTCCAGCAGCCGCACCACGTCGTCGTACTTGATCCCGAGCTCCTCGACCGCGTCGAGGTCGGCGCGGGCCTGCTCGTACGTCCCGGCGACGGTGTCGCCGGTGATCTGGCCGTGGTCCTCGGTGGCCAGCAGGGTGGCCTCCGGCATGGTGTTCACCGTGTTCGGCGCGACCAGCTCGGTGACGTACATGGTGTCGCTGTAGGTCTTGTCCTTCACACCGGTCGACGCCCACAGCGGACGCTGCTTGTTGGCGCCGGCCTTCTCCAGGGCGTTCCAGCGGTCCGAGGAGAAGACCTCCTCGTACGCCTGGTAGGCCAGGCGGGCGTTGGCGACGGCGGCCTTGCCGCGCAGGGCCTTGGCCTCGGCGGTGCCCAGCGCGTCGATCCGCTTGTCGATCTCGGTGTCCACGCGGGAGACGAAGAACGACGCCACGGAGTGGATCTGCGACAGGTCCAGGCCGCGCTCCCTGGCCTTCTCCAGGCCCTCCAGGAACGCGTCCATGACCAGGCGGTAGCGCTCCAGGGAGAAGATCAGCGTGACGTTGACGCTGATGCCCAGTCCGATGGTCTCGGCGATGGCCGGGATGCCCGCCTCGGTCGCCGGGATCTTGATGAGGGTGTTGGGCCGGTCCACCAGCCAGGCGAGCTGCTTGGCCTCGGCGACCGTCGCCCGCGTGTTGTGCGCCAGACGGGGGTCGACCTCGATCGAGACCCGGCCGTCCTTGCCGCCGGTGGCGTCGAAGACGGGCCGCAGGACGTCGGCGGCGTCACGGACGTCCGCCGTCGTGATCATGCGGACGGCCTCTTCGACGGTGACCTTGCGGGCGGCGAGGTCGGTCAGCTGCGTGTCGTATCCGTCGCCCTGCGAGATCGCCTTCTGGAAGATCGACGGGTTGGTGGTGACGCCCACGACGTGCTGCTGGTCGAGCAGCTCGGCGAGGTTGCCGGACGTGATCCGCTTGCGCGACAGGTCGTCCAGCCAGATCGCGACGCCCTCCTCGGAGAGGCGCTTGAGTGCGTCTGTCATGGAAATTCCATCTCCTACGTGTCGTATGTGAGCGTCAGCGCTGGGCTGCGGCGATAGATTCCCGGGCGGCGGCGGCCACGTTCTCGGCGGTGAAGCCGAACTCGCGGAAGAGCACCTTGCCGTCGGCCGACGCACCGAAGTGCTCCAGGGAGACGATGCGGCCCGCGTCTCCCACGTACTTGTGCCACGTCAGACCCACGCCGGCCTCCACCGCGACCCGGGCCCGCACGGACGGCGGCAGGACGCTGTCCCGGTACCCCTGGTCCTGCTGCTCGAACCACTCCACGGACGGCATGGACACCACACGCGTGGGCACGCCGGCGCCCTGGAGCTGCTCGCGCGCCTCGACGGCGACGTGCACCTCGGAACCGGTGGCGATCAGGATGACCTCGGGCTCGCCGCCGTCGGCCTCGAACAGGACGTACCCGCCCTTGGCCGCGTCGTCGTCGGGCTCGTAGGTCGGCACGCCCTGCCGGGTCAGCGCCAGGCCGTGCGGCTGGCCCTTGCCGAACTCCTTCGTCCAGCGGCGCAGGATCTCGCGCCAGGCGACGGCGGTCTCGTTGGCGTCGGCCGGGCGCACGACGTTCAGGCCCGGGATGGCGCGCAGCGACGCGAGGTGCTCGACCGGCTGGTGCGTGGGGCCGTCCTCGCCCAGGCCGATGGAGTCGTGCGTCCACACGTACGTCACCGGCAGGTGCATCAGCGCCGACAGCCGCACCGCGTTGCGCATGTAGTCGGAGAACACCAGGAACGTGCCGCCGTAGATCCGGGTGTTGCCGTGCAGCGCGATGCCGTTCATCTCGGCGGCCATCGCGTGCTCGCGGATACCGAAGTGGATCGTGCGGCCGTACGGGTCCGCCTCCGGCAGCGGGTTGTCCGCCGGGAGGAAGGAGCTGGTCTTGTCGATCGTGGTGTTGTTCGAGCCGGCCAGGTCCGCCGAGCCGCCCCACAGCTCGGGGATGACCCCGCCGAGGGCCTGCAGCACCTTGCCGGAGGCGGCACGCGTGGCCACGCCCTTGCCCACCTCGAAGACCGGGATCTTCTCCTCCCAGCCGGCGGGCAGCTCACCCTTGGCGATGCGGTCGTACTCGGCGGCGCGCTCGGGGTTGTTGTCCCGCCACTGCTGGTAGGCCTTCTCCCACACCGCGCGGGCCGCCTGGCCCCGCTCCAGCGCCTTGCGGGTGTGCGTGATGACCTCGTCGGAGACCTCGAAGCTCTGCTCCGGGTCGAAGCCCAGGACGCGCTTGGTGGCGGCGACCTCGTCGTCGCCGAGCGCCGAGCCGTGCGCGGCCTCGGTGTTCTGCGCGTTCGGCGCCGGCCAGGCGATGATCGAGCGCATCGCGATGAACGACGGCCGGTCCGTGACGGCCTTGGCCCGCTGGATCGCCTCGTAGATCGCGGCCGGGTCCAGGTCGCCGTTCTCCTGCGGCTCGACGCGCTGCACGTGCCAGCCGTAGGCCTCGTACCGCTTCACCGTGTCCTCGGACACGGCCGTCTCGGTGTCGCCCTCGATCGAGATGTGGTTGTCGTCCCACAGCAGGATCAGGTTGCCGAGCTCCTGGTGGCCCGCCATCGACGAGGCCTCGGCGGAGATGCCCTCCTGGAGGCAGCCGTCGCCGGCGATGCAGTAGACGAAGTGGTCGAACGGGGACTCGCCCTCGGCGGCCTCCGGGTCGAACAGACCGCGCTCGTAGCGGGCGGCCATCGCCATGCCCACCGCGTTGGCGACGCCCTGGCCGAGCGGCCCGGTCGTCGTCTCCACACCGGTCGTGTGCCCGTACTCCGGGTGGCCGGGGGTCTTCGAGCCCCAGGTGCGGAAGGACTTCAGGTCGTCCAGCTCCAGACCGAAGCCGGCCAGGTAGAGCTGGGTGTAGAGGGTCAGGGACGAGTGTCCCGCGGACAGCACGAAGCGGTCCCGCCCGACCCAGTCGGCGTCCGCCGGGTCGTGCCGCATCACCTTCTGGAAGAGGGTGTAGGCGGCAGGCGCCAGGCTCATCGCCGTACCCGGATGGCCGTTACCGACCTTCTGTACGGCATCGGCGGCCAGGACACGCGCGGTGTCGACGGCCCGCTGGTCCAACTCGGTCCACTCGAGGTCTGTCGTGGTCGGCTTGATGCTCACCCTGGGTCAGGGCTCCTCTCCACATGTCGGATGCCGGTGTATCGGGGCGCCCACCGGCCGCAGTCGAGCCTACCCCCGTGGGACGTGCGTTCTTCCGGGTCGCTCCGGAGTGCAGGGAGTCATCCGGATCCGCGCACGATGGGGCCGTACCGCGTTTCGACAGGTGAATACGGAGCGGCTCATCCGGGTGCTCAATCGAGCTCGCCGCCGCCCGTCGGAAGCCGTCCGCCAACACGGGAGGACCCCCGCGAATGTCCGACTCTGGGCAACGTCTAAAGTGGCGTGGTACGCGCGAGCCCTTACCGGGACTTCACACGGTGGGGCTCGCTGGACTGTCTCTGTAGGGGTGTGCGTGACGGCCGTTGAATCCCGTCCAGCGGGGATGCTCGGGACGGACCAGAGCCCGGCCCACCGGCCGTTCGGGGCCCGTGTGATGGCGTTCGTGGCTCTCACCAAGCCGCGGATCATCGAGCTGCTCCTGATCACCACCGTGCCGGTGATGTTCCTGGCGCAGCAGGGGGTGCCCGATCTGAAGCTCGTGCTGCTGACCTGCGTCGGCGGCTACCTGTCCGCGGGCGGCGCCAACGCCCTCAACATGTACATCGACCGCGACATCGACGCGCTGATGGACCGCACCGCGCAGCGCCCGCTGGTCACCGGCATGGTCAGCCCGCGCGAGTGCCTCGCCTTCGGCATCACCCTGGCGATCACCTCCACCCTGCTGTTCGGCCTCACCGTGAACTGGCTGAGCGCCTGGCTCGCCCTCGGCGCGCTGCTGTTCTACGTGGTCGTCTACACGATGATCCTCAAGCGCCGGACCTCGCAGAACATCGTCTGGGGCGGCATCGCCGGATGCCTGCCCGTGCTGATCGGCTGGTCCTCGGTCACGAACTCGATGTCGTGGGCGCCGGTCATCCTGTTCCTCGTCATGTTCTTCTGGACGCCGCCGCACTACTGGCCGCTGTCCATGAAGGTCAAGGAGGACTACGCGCGCGTGGGCGTGCCGATGCTGCCCGTGGTCGCCTCCAACAAGGTCGTCGCCAGGCAGATCGTGCTCTACAGCTGGGTCATGGTCGCCGTCTCGCTCCTGCTGACCCCGCTCGGCTACACGGGCTGGTTCTACACGGTGGTCGCCCTGCTGGCGGGCGGCTTCTGGCTCTGGGAGGCGCACGGCCTGCAGAACCGCGCGAAGGCCGAGGTCACGGGCGCGAAGCTGAAGGAGATGCGCCTGTTCCACTGGTCGATCACCTATGTGTCGCTGCTCTTCGTGGCGGTCGCGGTCGACCCGTTCCTGCGCTGACGCAGGTCACACCGCCCTGCTCTCGCGCGTCGATCTACTCGTGAGTAGCATTCTGGTCATGGCAGACACGCAGCAGGCAGACCCGAAGGCCGAGCGCAAGGTGGCCCGGCTCGCCAGGCAGATCACGTCCTTCTCCAAGGCCCACGGCGGTGCCGAGGGCCAGGTCGCCTACCTCGGTGAACGCGGCGCCCGCATCGTCCTCGTCGGTGAGGACGGCACCTGGGGCGACCTCGTGGCCCCCTCCTACGAGATCGCCGGGAAGGCCGTGGAGAAGTCGGGTGTCACCCGCCACGAGGCCTTCGACGGCGACTTCGCGGCCAAGGTGAGGACCGGCCCCTACGAGTGGTCGCGCATGGCCGGGATCCAGGTCGGCGGCCCCAAGAACACCTGACCCTCCCGGGAGCGCGGGCAACCGCATCCGGATCGCACCCGCCGGACACACCCCGCCACCGCCCCACCCCGGGAACGCGACCTCGAAGCCGGTTCACCCGTGAGGGCCCGTGAGAACGGCGGGGTCCACGCCGGGGAGCCCGGGTGATCGAAACGCCGTCCCTCGTGGACCAGTACTGCCACGGAGTGCTCCGCACCGGTCTGGGCCTCGGCACCTTCGAGGCCCACCTCGCGCAGTTGAGGGAACGCCGGCGCCCGGCACCTCGGCCTTCGACACGCAGACCGGCTTCGCCGTCAGACGCTGGTGCCCGCCCCTGATCGGCCTCGACCGCACCGCCCGCCCGCTCCCCGGCCCGCCGACGCGAACTGGGCGTCCAGGAGTCCGGCCGCCGGCTGCTGCGCGGCAGCGGCATCACGACGTACCAGGTCGACGCCGGCCTTCCCGGGGACCTCACCGAGCCCCCCGAGCCGGCCTCGGCCGCGGACGCCCGGGCCCACGAGGTCGTCCGCCTCGACCTGCTCGCCGAGCAGCTCGCCGACACCTCCGGGACCGTGGAGTCCTTCCTCGCCAACCTCGCCGAGTCCGTGCACGCCGCCGCGCACGCCGTCGCCTTCACCTCCGTGGCGGGACTGCGGCACGGCCTCGCCCTCGCGCCGGAGCCGCCCGGGCCGAGGTACGGGGCGCCGCCGGCCGCCGGCTCGCCGGGCGGGAGGCCGACGGGGAGCTGAACGACCCCGTGCTGCTGCGCCACCTGCTGTGGAGCGCCGTCGCCGCGGGGCTGCCGCTCCAGCTGCACGCGGGGCTCGGTGCGCCGGGGCTGCGCATCGACCGTACGGACCCGCTGCTGCTGACGGACTTGCTGCGGGCCACCGCCGGCCTCGGCACGGACCTGGTCCCGCTGCACGGCTACCCGTACCACCGCGGCGCCGCGCACCTGGCCGGTGTCCTGCCGCACGTCCACGTCGACCGCGGGGCGGCCCTGGTGCGCACCGGCGCCCGAGCCGCGACCGTCCTCGCCGAGGTCCTGGAGCTGGCCCCGTTCGGCAAGATCCTCTTCTCCACCGGCGCCCGGGGGCTGCCCGAACTGCACGTGGTGGGCGCCCGCCTCCTCCGCGAGGCCCTCGGCCGGGTGCTCGGCACCTGGGTCGCCGAGGGCGCCTGGTCCCTGACCGACGCGCAGCGGGTGGCGGGCGTGCCGGCCTCGGGCAACGCGCGCCGGGTCTACGGGCTGGACCAGGCCTTGCTCAGTGTGGTGTCGGGGGAGGGGCCGGGCACCTCGGCGGTGAGCTGCGGCCGCTCGCGCAGTGACAGCACCACGAGCAGCACCCAGATCCACATCACGGCCGATCCGAGCATGTGCAGCCCGACCAGCACCTCCGGCAGGTCCGTGAAGTACTGGACGTAGCCGATGGCGCCCTGCGCGAGCAGGATCACGAACAGCTCGCGGGTGCGGTCCAGCGGGCCCTTGGGCGCGTCGACCGCCTTCAGTACGAACCACAGGGCGAACGTCAGCGTCACCACGATCCACGCCAGCACGGCGTGCAGCTTGCTCACCGTCTCCCAGTCGACCGGTATCCGCGGGACCTCGCTGGAGTCGCCCGCGTGCGGGCCGGCGCCCGTGACGACCGTGCCGACCAGGATGAGGAGCACGGACGCCGCCACCAGGAACCAGACCAGCTGCTGCACGGCCTTGCCGACCAGCGGACGCGGGGCCCCGTCGCCCTCGCCGGCCCGCTGCCACATGACCGTGGCGACCGCGATCAGCGCGGAGGTTGCCACGAAGTGGGCCGCGACCGTGTACGGGTTGAGACCGACCAGCACCACGATGCCGCCGAGCACCGCGTTGCTCATCACGATCCAGAACTGCGCCCAGCCCAGCCGGGTCAGGCTGCGGCGGAACGGCTTCTGCGAGCGCGCGGCGACGATCGCCCAGCCGACGGCGGCGCACAGCACGTACGTCAGCAGGCGGTTGCCGAACTCGATGGCGCCGTGCACGCCCATCTCGGCGGTGGAGGCGAGCGAGTCGCTGGTGCACTTGGGCCAGGTCGGGCAGCCCAGGCCCGAGCCGGTCAGCCGCACGGCACCGCCGGTGACCACGATGATCACCGACATCACGAGTGCGGACAGGGCCGCCCGACGGACCGTCCGGGGGTCCGGGGTCCAGCGGTCGGCGATGAAGGCGAGCGGATTGCGCACGGCCGCCACCACGGCGTCGGCGCGGGTCACGTTTGGCACGCCGACCATCGTAGGCCGCCCGCTTGTGCATGCTTTCACGAGGGTCGTGATCGCGCGCGTGCCCGGCTCACTCCCAGCGGAAGAGGCGTCCGGCCGCCGCCAGGCCCACGACCGCCCAGGCCGCCAGGATCCCCAGGTGGCCCCAGGGCATCGTGGCCCCGTCCCGGAGCACGTCCCGCAACCCGTCGGACAGCGCGGCGACGGGCAGCAGGCCGAGCACGTCCTGGGCGGCGGAGGGGAACTTCTCCAGCGGGACCACGACCCCGCCGCCGACGAGCAGCAGCAGGAACACCAGGTTCGCCGCGGCGAGCGTGGCCTCGGCCTTCAGGGTCCCGGCCATCAGCAGGCCGAGCCCCGAGAAGGCCGCCGTACCGAGGACCAGGAGCAGCAGCACGGCGAACGCGTTGCCGTGCGGCGACCAGCCGAGCGCGAAGGCGATCGCCGTGAGCAGGATCACCTGGAGCACCTCGGTCGCCAGCACCGACAGCGTCTTCGCGGTCATCAGGCCCCAGCGCGGCAGGGGCGAGGAGGCGAGCCGCTTCAGGACGCCGTAGCGGCGCTCGAAGCCGGTGGCGATCGCCTGGCCGGTGAACGCCGTCGACATCACCGCCAGGGCGAGGACGCCGGGCGTGAGGAAGTCGACCGCCTCGCCGGACCCCGTGTCGACGATGTCGACGGTGCTGAACAGGACCAGCAGCAGCGTCGGGATGACGACGGTGAGCAGCAGCTGCTCGCCGTTGCGCAGCAGCATCTTCGTCTCGAGGACGGCCTGGGCCGCGATCATGCGGGACAGGGGCGCGGCCCCCGGCTTCGGCGCATAGGTGCCGGTGGCGGTCACGAACGCGGCTCCTTACGCGTGGGCTCCGGGCTGTGCCTTTCCGGGAGCCGGCCCCCGGAACCCCGGCCGGTCTCCGTGCGGACCGCGATCATGAGCGCAACTCCTTGCCCGTGAGCTCCAGGAAGACGTCTTCGAGGGTGTGCCGTTCCACCGAGATCCTGTCCGGCATCACCCCGTGCTGGGCGCACCAGGAGGTGACGGTCGCGAGGAGCTGCGGATCGACCTTGCCGGCGACCCGGTAGGAGCCCGGGGTCAGCTCGGCTGCCGAGCAGTCGGCGGGCAGGGCCTTGAGCAGCGAGCCCACGTCCAGTCCGGGCCGGCCGGAGAAGCGGAGGGTGTTCTCGGCGCCGCCGCGGCACAGCTCCTCCGGGGAGCCCTGCGCGATGACCCGGCCCGCGTCGATGATCGCCACGTCGTCGGCGAGCCGCTCGGCCTCGTCCATGTAGTGCGTGGTGAGGATCACCGAGACGCCGTCTGCGCGCAGGTCGCGGACCAGGTCCCAGGTGGCGCGGCGGGCCTGCGGGTCGAGTCCGGCGGTCGGCTCGTCCAGGAACACCAGCTCGGGGCGCCCCACCACGGCCATCGCCAGGGCGAGCCGCTGCTGCTGGCCGCCGGACAGCCGCCGGTACGTCGTCCGGCCGCAGGATCCGAGCCCCAGGCGCTCGATGAGCGCGTCCACGTCGAGGGGGTGCGCGTGCAGCCTGGCCACGTGCCGGAGCATCTCGTCGGCGCGGGAGCCGGAGTAGACGCCGCCGGACTGGAGCATCACGCCGACGCGGGGCCGCAGCTCGCGGGACTGGCGGACCGGGTCGAGGCCCAGGACGCGCACCGTACCGGAATCCGGCTTCCGGTACCCCTCGCAGGTCTCGACCGTGGTCGTCTTGCCCGCCCCGTTGGGGCCCAGCACGGCGGTCACGCCCTGGCGTGCCACCAGGTCGAGTCCGTCCACCGCGGTCTTCGTGCCGTACCGCTTCAGCAGGGCCTGGACCTGGACCACGGGCTCACTTCGCATGGGTCCAGAGTCTAGGTACGCCGCCGGAGTCTCAGACCCGGGGGTCCCCGGGCGCCCGGGTGGCCGGGGGCGGAGGGTGCGGGAGTTCCTCCTCACGGGGCCGGTGCACCGCCAGCCACCGCTCGGCGTAGGCCACCGCGTCCGCCACCGGGAACAGCCGAGCCTCGGCCGCCCCGACCTTGCCGCGTACGACGGGCCGGTCCCGCTCGAAGTCGTAGCCCAGCTCGTCGAAGCGGTCGGAGCTGATCGACACCTCGGTCACGGTCTCCCAGCCGCCGGGTCCCGGTCGTCCCACCGCGACGCGCGGGGACGGTATGCGGTACTCGGCGAGGTGGAAGCTGGTGCAGGAGGCGTATCCGGCGCCGAGCAGCAGGACCCGGGCCCCCGTCGCCTCCAGGGTGGCGAGCGGGCTGCGCTCGCCGAGCCGGCAGTCGGGCGCGTGTCCCTCCACCACCTGTGCCGCGCGCGGTCCGAGCGCCGCGAACGAGGTCTGCGGGTGCGCGCTGCGCAGGGCGCCGGGCCAGGTGCGGACGGTCTCCGGCACGACGCCGACCCCGAGCGAGGGCGTGATCCGCGGGTCGTAGGCGGGCATCGAGGCGCGGATGTCCGGCCACCACTGCGGCGGCACGGGCGGGTTGCTCCACAGGGACGGGTCGGAGAGGTGGCCGGTCTGTGTGGGCACCACCAGCGTGCCCTCGGGGCCGAGGGCGTCGAGCAGTCCGAGTACCACCGCGACGGGACCGCCGCTCACCCAGCCGAGGGAACGGAGCGAGGAGTGCACGAGGAGCGTCTCGCCGGGCCGCACGCCCAGCTCGCCCAGCTGTTCGCGCAGGGTGTCCCGGGTGACGAGAGGGCCGGTGGGAGGGTGTGTGGACATGGTCCCGGAGTCTCCCCGAAGGAGCTTCCCCATGCCACCCCCTGATCGATCACCGATCGTCCCCGCAGGTCAGGTTAGCTTTACCTAAGTGATGCAGGGCACCGCCGGGTCCGTCGCTCGCGGCTTGCCCGGCCCGGATGAATTACGCAACAATGGCGTTGTGAAAAACGTCGGCGAGGCTCGGGAGACCCCCACGGGGACCCCGCAGGATGAGCTCGCGGCTGGGATGCGCTCGGACCGCTCGACGCGCAACCGGGTCGCGCGATCCATCCTGGACCACGGCCCGTCGACCGTCGCGGACCTCGCCGGGCGGCTGGGCCTCACCCAGGCGGCCGTGCGCCGGCATCTCGACGCCCTCACCGGCGACGGTGTCGTGGAAGCCCGCGACCAGCGGGTCTACGGCACGCGCACGCGCGGGCGGCCCGCCAAGGTGTTCGCCCTGACCGACTGCGGGCGCGACGCCTTCGACCAGTCCTACGACCAGCTCGCCGCGGACGCCCTGCGCTGGATCGCCGACCGCGAGGGCGGCAGCGAGGCCATCGCCGCCTTCGCCCGCGCACGGATCGCCGAGCAGGCCCAGGCCTACCGCTCGGCCGTCGAGTCTGCGCCCCCCGAGCGGCGCGCCGAAGCGCTGGCCAAGGCCCTGAGCGCGGACGGGTACGCTGCTACCGCGCGCAGCGCGCCCCACCCCCAGAAGGGTGAACAGCTCTGCCAGCACCACTGCCCGGTCGCCCACGTCGCCGGGCAGTTCCCCCAGCTGTGCGAGGCGGAGACCGAGTTTTTCGCCGAGCTGCTCGGTACGCACGTACAGCGGCTCGCCACCATCGCGCACGGCGACGGCGTCTGCACGACGTACATCCCCAAGATTTCCCACAACGCATCCGCTAGCACGGCCGGGAGGAACCCCGCATGACTCTCCCCACGGAGACTGCCCACCCTGAGCTCGAGGGCCTGGGCAAGTACGAATACGGCTGGGCCGACTCCGACACGGCCGGCGCCTCCGCCAAGCGCGGCATCAACGAGGACGTCGTCCGCGACATCTCCGCGAAGAAGAGCGAGCCGGAGTGGATGACCAAGCTCCGCCTCAAGGGCCTGCGCCTGTTCGAGAAGAAGCCCATGCCGAACTGGGGCTCGGACCTGTCAGGCATCGACTTCGACAACATCAAGTACTTCGTGCGCTCCACGGAGAAGCAGGCGGAGTCCTGGGAGGACCTGCCCGAGGACATCAGGAACACCTACGACAAGCTCGGCATCCCCGAGGCGGAGAAGCAGCGCCTCGTCGCCGGCGTCGCCGCGCAGTACGAGTCGGAGGTCGTCTACCACCAGATCCGCGAGGACCTGGAGGAGCAGGGCGTCATCTTCCTCGACACCGACACCGCGCTGAAGGAGCACCCGGAGCTCTTCAAGGAGTACTTCGGCACGGTCATCCCCGCCGGTGACAACAAGTTCGCCGCGCTGAACACCGCCGTGTGGTCGGGCGGCTCCTTCATCTACGTGCCGCCGGGCGTGCACGTCGAGATCCCGCTCCAGGCCTACTTCCGCATCAACACGGAGAACATGGGCCAGTTCGAGCGGACCCTGATCATCGTCGACGAGGGCGCCTACGTGCACTACGTCGAGGGCTGCACCGCCCCGATCTACAAGTCGGACTCGCTGCACTCCGCGGTCGTCGAGATCATCGTCAAGAAGAACGCCCGCTGCCGCTACACGACCATCCAGAACTGGTCGAACAACGTCTACAACCTGGTCACCAAGCGCGCCGTGGCGTACGAGGGCGCGACCATGGAGTGGATCGACGGCAACATCGGCTCCAAGGTGACGATGAAGTACCCGGCCGTCTACCTGATGGGCGAGCACGCCAAGGGCGAGACGCTGTCCATCGCCTTCGCCGGCGAGGGCCAGCACCAGGACGCGGGCGCCAAGATGGTCCACATGGCCCCCAACACGTCGTCCAACATCGTCTCCAAGTCGGTGGCGCGCGGCGGCGGCCGCACCTCCTACCGCGGTCTCATCGAGATCGGCGAGGGCGCCCCCGGCTCGAAGTCGAACGTCCTGTGCGACGCGCTGCTGGTGGACACCATCTCCCGCTCGGACACCTACCCCTACGTGGACGTCCGCGAGGACGACGTGTCCATGGGCCACGAGGCGACCGTCTCCAAGGTCTCCGAGGACCAGCTCTTCTACCTGATGAGCCGCGGCCTGAGCGAGGACGAGGCCATGGCGATGATCGTGCGCGGCTTCGTCGAGCCCATCGCCAAGGAGCTCCCCATGGAGTACGCGCTGGAGCTCAACCGGCTGATCGAGCTGCAGATGGAAGGCGCGGTCGGTTAGTTCCGGACCGATCCCCGTCAAGCCCCTACGCAACGGAAAGCGAGCACTACGACAGCCATGGCTGAGGCCCAGAACTCCCCCACCCTCGACTCCGCTCGGGCGGGAGGACCCCTACCGGTGGGCTCCACCACCACCGGCTCGATCGCGGTGGCGGCGGAGTCGACCGTCGCCACGCGCATGAGCGCGCCCCCCTCCTTCGACGTGGCGGACTTCCCCGTCCCGCACGGCCGTGAGGAGGAGTGGCGGTTCACCCCGCTGGAGCGCCTGCGCGGCCTGCACGACGGCACCGCCGTCGCCACCGGCAACGGTGTGAAGGTCGAGGTCCAGGCCCCCGAGGGCGTCATCGTCGAGACCGTCGGCCGTGACGACGCGCGGCTCGGCAAGGCCGGCACCCCGGTGGACCGCGTCGCCGCCCAGGCCTACTCCGCGTTCGAGAAGGCCTCGGTCGTGACCGTCCCCAAGGAGACCGTCCTCACCGAGCCGATCCGCATCGCGGTGCACGGCGAGGGCGGCACCGCCTTCGGCCACCAGGTGATCGAGCTGGGAGCCTTCGCCGAGGCCGTCGTCGTCATCGACCACACCGGCGACGCGGTGCTCGCCGCCAACGTCGACTACCTCCTGGGCGACGGCGCCAAGCTGACCGTCGTCTCCGTCCAGGACTGGGACGACAAGGCCGTCCACGTCGCGCAGCACAACGCGCTCGTCGGCCGCGACGCCTCCCTGAAGTCCGTCGTCGTCACCTTCGGCGGCGACGTCGTCCGGCTGCACCCGCGCGTGCGGTACGCCGGCCCCGGCGGCGAGGCCGAGCTGTTCGGCCTGTACTTCACCGACCAGGGCCAGCACCAGGAGCACCGCCTCCTGGTCGACCACAACGTCCCGCACTGCAAGTCCAACGTCGTCTACAAGGGCGCGCTGCAGGGCGCCGCCGCGCACGCGGTCTGGATCGGCGACGTGCTCATCGAGGCCAAGGCCGAGGGCACCGACACGTACGAGATGAACCGCAACCTGGTCCTCACGGACGGGGCGCGCGTGGACTCCGTGCCGAACCTCGAGATCGAGACCGGCGAGATCGTCGGCGCCGGCCACGCCTCGGCGACCGGCCGCTTCGACGACGAGCAGCTCTTCTACCTCATGGCCCGCGGCATCCCGGAGCAGGAGGCCCGCCGCCTGGTGGTCCGCGGCTTCTTCGCCGAACTGGTCCAGCAGATCGGCCTCCGCGACATCGAGGAGCGCCTGATCGCCAAGATCGAGGAGGAGCTGGAGGCAGCGGTCGCATGACCTTCGTACGCGTCTGTGGACTGGGCGAACTGGAGGAGGACACCCCGAAGCGGGTGGAACTCGACGGCACGCCCGTGTCCCTCGTGCACACGGACGGCCAGGTGTTCGCGATCCACGACATCTGCTCGCACGCGAACGTCTCCCTGTCCGAGGGCGAGGTCGACGACTGTCACATCGAGTGCTGGCTGCACGGCTCGCGCTTCGACCTCCGCTCCGGCAAGCCCGACGCCCTCCCGGCGACGCGCCCCGTCCCCGTATACCCCGTCAAGATCGAAGGGGACGACGTGCTCGTCTCCCTCACCCAGGAGTCCTGAGGCACCCATGGCAACGCTTGAAATCCGAGACCTGCACGTCACCGTCGAGGTCGAGAACGGCACGAAGGAAATCCTCAAGGGTGTCGACCTCACCGTGAAGCAGGGCGAGACGCACGCCATCATGGGCCCCAACGGCTCGGGCAAGTCGACC
The DNA here is from genome assembly GCF_042746715.1 of Streptomyces sp. NPDC058741. NCBI lineage: Bacteria > Bacillati > Actinomycetota > Actinomycetes > Kitasatosporales > Streptomycetaceae > Streptomyces > Streptomyces sp. NPDC058741. The sequence continues at coordinate 17,540 of NZ_JBHYQH010000037.1, forward strand.
CTCGCCTACTCCCTCGCGGGTCACCCGAAGTACACGATCACCGGCGGCACCGTCACCCTCGACGGCGAGGACGTCCTGGAGATGTCCGTCGACGAGCGCGCCCGCGCCGGCCTGTTCCTCGCCATGCAGTACCCGGTCGAGGTCCCCGGCGTGTCCGTGTCGAACTTCCTGCGCACCTCCGCCACCGCCGTGCGCGGCGAGGCGCCCAAGCTGCGCACCTGGGTGAAGGAGGTCAAGGAGGCCATGCAGCGCCTCAACATGGACCCCGCCTTCGCCGAGCGCAACGTCAACGAGGGCTTCTCCGGCGGTGAGAAGAAGCGCCACGAGATCCTCCAGCTGGAGCTGCTCAAGCCGAAGGTCGCCATCCTCGACGAGACCGACTCCGGCCTGGACGTCGACGCCCTGCGCGTCGTGTCCGAGGGCGTGAACCGCGTCCGTGAGACGGGCGAGGTCGGCACCCTGCTGATCACCCACTACACGCGCATCCTGCGCTACATCAAGCCCGACTACGTCCACGTCTTCTCCGGCGGCCGCATCGTCGAGTCCGGCGGTGCCGAGCTCGCCGACAAGCTGGAGAACGAGGGCTACGAGGCATACGCGAAGCACGACGGGGTCGACATGAAGGGTGGCGTATCCGCGTGACACAGCTGCCGGGCCTCCTCGACACCGAGGCGATCCGCAAGGACTTCCCCATCCTGGACCGCCAGGTCCACGACGGCCGGAAGCTCGTGTACCTGGACAACGCGGCCACCAGCCAGAAGCCGCGCCAGGTGCTGGACGCACTCAGTGAGTACTACGAGCGCTACAACGCCAACGTCCACCGCGGTGTGCATGTGCTCGCCGAGGAGGCCACGGCGCTGTACGAGGGCGCGCGCGACAAGGTCGCGGAGTTCGTCAACGCGCCCTCGCGCGACGAGGTGATCTTCACCAAGAACGCCTCCGAGTCGCTCAACCTCGTGGCGAACATGCTGGGCTGGGCCGACGAGCCCTACCGCGTGGACTCCGAGACCGAGATCGTCATCACGGAGATGGAGCACCACTCCAACATCGTGCCGTGGCAGCTGCTCGCCCAGCGCACGGGCGCGAAGCTGAAGTGGTTCGGCCTCACCGACGACGGCCGCCTCGACCTGTCGAACATCGAGCAGGTCATCACGGAGAAGACGAAGATCGTCTCGTTCGTGCTGGTCTCCAACATCCTGGGCACCCAGAACCCGGTCGAGGCGATCGTCCGCCGCGCCCAGGAGGTCGGTGCGCTGGTGTGCGTCGACGCCTCCCAGGCCGCGCCGCACATGCCGCTGGACGTGCAGGCCCTGCAGGCCGACTTCGTGGCCTTCACCGGCCACAAGATGTGCGGCCCGACCGGCATAGGCGTCCTCTGGGGCCGCCAGGAGCTGCTGGAGGACCTGCCTCCGTTCCTCGGCGGCGGCGAGATGATCGAGACGGTGTCGATGCACTCCTCGACGTACGCGCCGGCGCCGCACAAGTTCGAGGCGGGCACGCCCCCGATCGCCCAGGCGGTCGGCCTCGGTGCGGCGATCGACTACCTCAACGCGATCGGCATGGACAAGATTTTCGCCCACGAGCACGCGCTCACCGAGTACGCGGTGAAGCGGCTGACGGAGGTCCCGGACCTGCGCATCATCGGCCCGGCCTCGGCCGAGGACCGGGGCGCGGCGATCTCCTTCACCCTCGGCGACATCCACCCGCACGACGTGGGCCAGGTCCTCGACGAGCAGGGCATCGCGGTCCGGGTCGGCCACCACTGCGCGCGGCCGGTCTGCCTGCGGTACGGAATTCCCGCGACCACGCGAGCGTCGTTCTACCTGTACTCCACGCCGGCCGAGATCGACGTGCTGGTCGACGGCCTGGAGCACGTTCGGAACTTCTTCGGCTGAAGGGCGTGAGCTGAGACAGTGAAGCTGGACTCCATGTACCAGGAAGTCATCCTGGACCACTACAAGAACCCGCACGGGCGTGGTCTGAGGGATGGCGACGCCGAGGTGCACCACGTCAACCCGACGTGCGGCGACGAGATCACGCTGCGCGTGAAGTACGACGGCACGACGATCGAGGACGTCTCCTACGAGGGACAGGGCTGTTCCATCAGCCAGGCCTCGGCGTCCGTGCTGAACGAACTGCTGGTCGGCAAGGACCTGGCGGACGCGCGGAAGATCCAGGAGACCTTCCTGGAGCTGATGCAGTCCAAGGGGAAGCTGGAGCCCGACGACGCGATGGAGGACATCCTGGAGGACGCGGTCGCGTTCGCCGGGGTGTCCAAGTATCCGGCCCGGGTCAAGTGCGCCCTGTTGAGCTGGATGGCCTGGAAGGACGCGACGGCCCAGGTGCTGGGCGGAGCCGACGCCGAGAAGGAGACGACGGCATGAGCGAGACCGTGGAGATGAAGCCGGCCTCGGAGGAGGAACTCCGTGAGGCCCTGATGGACGTCGTCGACCCCGAGCTGGGCATCGACGTCGTCAACCTCGGCCTGATCTACGGCATTCACGTCGACGAGGCGAACATCGCGACCGTCGACATGACCCTGACCTCGGCGGCTTGCCCGCTGACGGACGTCATCGAGGACCAGGCGAGGTCCGCCACGGACGGCCTCGTGAACGAGCTGCGCATCAACTGGGTCTGGATGCCGCCGTGGGGCCCCGACAAGATCACGGACGACGGCCGCGAGCAGCTGAGGGCGCTCGGCTTCAACGTCTGAGGTCCACGCAACCGCCGCAGGGGCGGCACCCTTCGGGGTGCCGCCCCTGCGCGTGTCCTCAGCCCGGCCCGGCCACCGGGTGGAACGCCGAGTCCGCGTGGTACGGATCGCTCTGCTCGTACGGTTCCAGGCGGAGCTGGAAGTCGCGGTGGCGCAGGTAGCGGCCGGGGTGGTTCACCGACTGCGGCATCGTCGCGCGGCCGCCGACGGACGGCGGCAGCGGATCATCGACGCGGCGATCCGGGTCGTGGGGGAGAAGGGCGTCGCCTGGCTGAGCCACCGCACCGCCGCCGCCGAGGCGGACGTGCCGCTCGGCTCGACGACGTACCACTTCGCCACCCTCGACGAACTGCTCGTCGCCGCGCTGCGCCAGGCCAACGAGGACTTCGCCAAGGTCATCGTCTCGCGCGGCGGCCCGGAGGACCCCCGCACCGATCTGGCCGCCGAACTCGCCGGGTGGATCGGTGAGTGGCTCGCGGGCGACCGCACGGGCGTGGAGCTGGAGTACGAGCTGTACCTCGCCGCCCTGCGCAGACCGGCGCTGCGGCCCGTCGCCGCCGCGTGGGCCGAGGGGGTCGCCGAGCTGCTGTCCCGGCGCACCGATCCGGCGACGGCCCGGGCGCGGGTGGCGGTCATCGACGGCATCTGCCTGCAGGTGCTCACAGAGGTGCCGTACGACGAGGAGCACGCGCGGGAGGTGCTGGGCGCCGGGTGATCGGCTGAGGGGCCGGGGCGCCGCCGGCGGGAGCGCTGGGGTTCCCCGGCCGCCGGCGCCGGGGCCCGGCCCCGCGGGGCGGCTCGCACCCTGAGACGCCCCGTGCCCGGGTTAGCCCCGACCCGCCCCGGCCGGTTAGGTTGCCCTCATGACCGACACGACTGCTCCTCGCACCACCGGCGCCGTGGCCGCCGGCCTCGCCACGATCGCCGCCGACGGCACCGTTCTCGACACCTGGTTCCCCGCGCCCGGGCTCGCCGACGAGCCCGGCCCGTCCGGCACCGAGCGGCTGTCCGCCGAGCGTGCCGCGGAGCTGCTCGGCGGCGGCGCCACCGCGGCGGTCGGCCCGGACGCCCGCAGGGGCGTCGAAGTGGTCGCTGTCCGCACGGTCATCGCCTCGCTCGACGAGAAGCCCGTCGACGCGCACGACGTCTACCTGCGCCTGCACCTGCTCTCCCACCGCCTGGTCAAGCCGCACGGCCAGAGCCTGGACGGCGTCTTCGGCCACCTCGCCAACGTCGCCTGGACCTCGCTCGGCCCGGTCGCCGTCGACGACCTGGAGAAGGTGCGGCTCAACGCCCGCGCCGAGGGCCTGCACCTCCAGGTGACCTCCGTCGACAAGTTCCCGCGCATGACGGACTACGTGGCCCCCAAGGGCGTCCGCATCGCCGACGCCGACCGGGTCCGCCTCGGCGCTCACCTCGCCGAGGGCACCACCGTCATGCACGAGGGCTTCGTCAACTTCAACGCCGGCACGCTCGGCACGTCGATGGTCGAGGGCCGCATCTCCGCCGGTGTCGTCATCGGCGACGGCTCGGACATCGGTGGCGGCGCCTCCACCATGGGCACCCTGTCCGGCGGCGGCAACGTCATCATCTCCATCGGCGAGCGCTGCCTGATCGGCGCCGAGGCGGGCGTCGGTATCGCCCTCGGCGACGAGTGCGTGGTGGAGGCCGGCCTCTACGTCACCGCCGGCACCCGCGTCACCCTGCCCGACGGCCAGATCGTCAAGGCCCGCGAGCTGTCCGGCGCCTCCCACATCCTCTTCCGCCGCAACTCGGTCACCGGCACCGTCGAGGCCCGCCCGAACAACGCGGTGTGGGGCGGTCTGAACGAGGTGCTGCACAGCCACAACTGATCCAACTGGGGCCGTGATCTGCGGCCGCGTAGTGGGTCAACGCTCTGACCTGCTGCTGAGTTGGCGGCAGTTGTCGACGTTGGTCATCGTCGAGCGCCCTTCCACGGCCCGAGGACGGCCCGGACCGACTCAGTCCGGGCCGTCGCTCCATGCCGCCCCCAGTGCGACGCTCTCACAGCGAATCCGAGACTGCTTTTGGGGGGCGGGATTCAGCGGGCGGTCCTGTGAGAGCAGCGCCACCACATTCTGGACCGCTTCGACGCAGTTGGCCAGATGGTTCCCGTCGACGCGGACGCGCTTGTCCATGACGTCGAAGCGGCCGGACCCCTGCTCGTGGAACGGGCAGCCTCGGGCGAACGCCACCACACCCGTGGTCTGGAAGTCGCGGATGTCCACGACTCCGTTCTCGACCTTGTCGAAAGTGAACATCTCGGCGCGCTCTTCCACGACGGTCTCGATGTCGTCATCGATGGAGCGAAGTACGGCGGCGTAGGCCGACGCTGAACCCATGTACTGGGTCAGCCGGTTCTCTGCGATCAGGTGGACCTTCGGCAGTTCACGCCCAGGCTTCCTGTAGGCGGGTCGCGACGGCACGAGCGGTGATCAGGCCTCGGTCAGGTCCGCGTGGAGCGACGACAGGGTGGCGGTCGCGGCGGGGCCGGCCGGGCGCAGCGGCGCGCGGACCGGCCCCGCGGGGAGGGCCAGGGCGTTCAGCAGCGCCTTCACCGTGACGGCGCCCGGCAGGCCCGCCGACATGATCGCCTCGATGAGGGGGGTGGCCCGGAGCTGGAGCCGGGCCGCCTCCGTCGTGCGCCCGGCGTCGAAGGTGTCCAGGACGGCTCGCAGGTGGTCCGGGATCACGTTCGCGACCGTGCTGACGTATCCCGAGCCGCCCACGGCGTACAGCGCCAGGTTGTGCTCGTCGCAACCCGCGTAGTACGCCAGGTCCGTGCGCGCCAGGATCTTCTGGGCGGCCAGGAAGTCATGGGAGCAGTCCTTGACGGCGACGATCCTCGGATGCTCGGCGAGGCGGAGGATCGTCTCCGGCTCCACGCGGGTCCCGGTGCGCGCGGGGATGTCGTACAGCATGACGGGGAGCGTGGTGGCGCCGGCGATCTCGCGGAAGTGCGCCTCGACCGCGTCCTGTGGGGGCCTGCTGTAGTACGGCGCCACCACCAGCACGCCGTCCGCGCCCGCCTTCTCCGCAGCCCGGGCCAGCTCGACGGTGTGGCGGGTGTCGGGGGTGCCGACGCCGGCGACGATCGACACGCTGTCGCCCACGGCCTCGCGGACGGCTGTGATCAGGGCGGACCTCTCGGCGTCCGTGGTGGTCGGGGACTCGCCCGTCGTGCCGGAGAGGACGAGGCCGTCGCAGCCGTGGCCGACCAGGTGGGCGGCGAGCCGCTGGGCACCGTCCGGGTCGAGAGCGCCGGACGGGGTGAAGGGGGTGATCATGGCGCAGAGGGCGCGGCCGAAGGGGAGGGTCATGGCAGTAGTCTCGGCAACCCGTCCTCTTAGCTCCAGTTACATTCGGTGCGGCTTATCTTTAAGCAGTGCTTCAGGTTCCGTCGGTGGCCGGTGCGAGGGTAACCAGGGAGTGTCCGGGTACTCGGTGGTTCCTGCGTCGAGAGGAGGCGGAACACCGTGACCGGGACCATGGATCATCGCGTCGCCGTGCGCGACGAGCACCACTCCGTGGGGCAACTCGTCGGACAGGCCGCGGAGCAGCTCTCCCGGCTCGTGCGGCAGGAGGTGGCCCTCGCCAAGGAGGAGATCGCCGCGAAGGGGCGACGGGCGGGACGGGGCGGCGGGCTGCTCGGCGCGGCGGGCGCCGTCGCCTACGCCGGGTTCCTCGCGCTGGCCGGCACCGGTGCCGCCGCTCTCTCCGTGGTGGTGCCCGTCTGGGCCGCTGCGCTCATCGTGACGGGAGTGCTGTTCGCCCTCGCGGCCGTGCTGGCCGTTGCCGGGCGGGGGCAGCTGCGGCGGGCCGCGCCGCCGACGCCCGAGGAGACGCTGGGGAGCGTCCGGGCGGACGTGGAGGAGATCAAGGAAAGGGCGCATCGATGACCGAACCGACGGGTGGGGCGAAGGGGCCCGATGAGCTGCGGGCGCAGATCCAGCGGACGCGCAGCGAACTCGGGGACACCGTGGAGGAGCTGGCCGGGAAGGCCGACGTGAAGGGCAGGGCGCGGGCCCGGGCCGCCGACCTCCGGGACAAGGCCGGGGCGATGACGGTGCAGCTGCGGAGCACCGCGGCCCACGCGGGGCACTCCGTGCAGGAGCGGGCGGCGCATACGGGGCCCGGGCCGGTGCGGACGGTGGTGCAGGCCGGGTTGCGGCATCCCAAGCCGGTGCTGGTGGCGGGGGCCGCCGCGGGGGCTGTGGCCGTCGGGGTGTGGTGGAGGTCCTCGCACGGACATCGGTGATGCGGTGATGCCTGTGGCGGCTTCGGTGGGGTGCGCGGGGGCTGTCGGGTGGGCCGTTGCGGGGTGGGTGCCTGCGGCGGCCTGTGGCTGGTTCGGTGGGGGTGCGCGTCGCGCCTGCCGGCCTTGAGTGGGGCGGAGCCGCGCCGGGGGGGGGTGTCCGTCCTCGGATCGGCGCGATGGAGTCGCGTATCGGTGCTGGCGTTGACGCGCCGACCGCTGCGGGCGGGCACCCCCCGGCACGTCCGTGCGTGCGCGTGCGCGCGGATCGACTTCACGGGTGACGCCGAGGAGTGGGTCGACCTCGTGCTGAAGGCGCTGGCGGAGGGGCACGCGGGGCTGGTGTCCGCCCATTTCCATGTCCGTACGGACGGCGGGCACGTGCTCAACTACGCGGAGTGGGAGAGCGCCGAGCTCTGTGAGCGGGCCCTCGCCGCGCGGGCCGACGGCGCCTGGGAGCGGGTGCGGGCCCATCCGGGGATCGTGAGGGTCACCGGCAGCCGGTACGAGCACGCTCTGGGCTTGCTGCCCGGGTGAGGTGGGGGCCGGCCGGTGGGCCGGCCCCCTGCCGTGTCACGGGCGGAAGCGCAGGACCTGCGGGTCGTGGTCGCTGATCTGGTCGTGGAACTCCGCGTTGACGTGCACGCTGTCGTACTCGAAGTCGCAGCCGCGGCGGATCGACGGGCTGATCAGGATCTGGTCGAGGACCTGGCTGTTGCCCTGGTAGACGTACGAGTAACGCTCGCTGCGGGGCAGCGACTTGATCGCCGACCACAGTTCGCCGCGGCCCTCGAGGAGCTTCGCGGTCTGCGAGAACTCGAAGTCGTTGATGTCGCCGAGCGTGACGACGTCCGCGTTCTTCTGGGTGTCGAGGATGTCCTTGACGAAGGCGTTCACCAGGGTCGCCTGCTGGTGGCGCTGGGTCTCGGAGCTGCGGGACGGCGGCTGGTACCGGGAGGTCAGGGGCTGGTCGCCGCCCTTGGAGTTGAAGTGGTTGGCGATGACGAAGACCGTGCGGCCGCGGAAGACGAACTCGCCGGCCAGCGGCTTGCGGCTGTCCTCCCAGGCCGCGTCGGTCGGGGCGATGCGGCCGGGGCTGAGCGTCAGGTGCGCCTTGCCGCGCCTCTTCGTCACGCCCGTCGCGGTGGTGGCGTCGCCGCCCGGGCGGTCGGCGAAGGACACGCGCTCCGGGTTGAACAGGAACGCCTGGCGGATGTTGCCGCCGGGCTGGCCGCCGTCGACGCCGTCGGCCGGGTCGATCGAGCGCCAGTCGTACCTCGGGCCGCCGGCCGCGACGACGGCGTCGATCAGCTTGTCCAGCGTCTGGTCGGCGGCCACGGTGCCGTCGTTCTTCGAGCCGTTGTTGTCCTGGATCTCCTCCAGGGACACGATGTCCGGCGACTGCAGGTTGTTCACGATCGCGGACGCGTGCGCGGTGAAGGTGTCGTCGGACGGGTCGAGGTTCTCGACGTTGTAGGTGGCGACCGCCAGTTCGGAGGAGCGCTGCTCGCGGGTCGTCTCGCGCTCCAGGCCGCCGCTCTCGAGTGTGCCGAGTTCGCTGGCGACCAGGGTGTAGCCGCCGTACTGGCTGTAGTCGAGGGGGCCGGTGGTGGCGCCCTCCAGGGTGTCGCCGACGTTCGCCTTCGGGAAGGCGGCCGGTGTGCCGAGGGACTGGATCTGCAGGCGGCCCGTGTTCTGGGCGCCGTAGGAGCCGTAGACCGCGCCGCCGCGGCGGCTGGGGTTCTCGTGCGGCTTCACCGTCACCCAGAGCTCGGTGTAAGGGTCGGTGGCGCCCACGACGCGGGTGTCGGCGACCCGGACCGTCATGCCCTCCAGCGACTCGTAGTAGTCCAGGGCGTACGCCGAGGGGTGGAGGGGCAGGGCGTTGATCGAACCGTCGGCCGCCGCGTCGCCCTCGGGGGCGTAGGCGTCCGGAACCGAGTCCGCGGTCACGGCCGTGGCGGCGGGGAGCGCGTTGCCGCTGGAGACGACGGTGGTCGTCGCCTTGGTGATCTCGGTCAGGGCCTGGTTGCCGGAGGACGTGCCGCCGGGGACGTACTCGGAGACGGTGCCGTTGACCGTGACCGCGTCACCGACCGCGACACCCTTGGGCGCGGAGCCGGTGAAGACGAAGACGCCCTCGCTGGTCGCCGGGTCGGCGTCCGGGGCCGGGTCCTGGATCCAGAAGCCGCGGGCCGAGCCGTAGGCCCGGATGCCGGTGACGATTCCGGCCACGTCCGTGACCTGCTTGCCGGCGTACGGGGACGTCCGGGTGCTGCCCTGGATGTCGTGGATGCGGACCGACTCCGCGTGCGCGGGAGTGGTGAGGACGATCGTGGAGGCCGCGGAACACGCGGCGGCGACGGTGAGCGCGGCGAGACGCGCGGACGACTTGCTCGGCAACGGGATTCCCTCCGGGGACGTGACAGGGCGCCGGGATGAGGGTGGTGCGTGGACTGTGTGCCGCTACCTGTGGGGCGGGCGGTTGACGCGTGTAGAGAGCCGTGGACGGGCCCTGTGGTGGGGGCGGCCCGGTGAACAGGTGTCCGCCGACTTCTACGCGCGTCAATCTGTAGCCTGTGCATGTCACTTGTCAAGGTTTCGGCCATGTACGGCGGCTGACGGGGAGATGAAGTGGGCGGCATGGGTGGAAATCCGTCTAGGCTGAGCGGTTGAGTCACCTGAGGCGCGCTAGGAGAAACAGCCGATGTCAGACAGCTCCCCCCTGCCGCCGGTGCGGCTGCACACCGAAGCGGAGCTGGCGCGCGACGCCCTGTCCACGCCGTTGCTGTCCCGGGCCGTCCGGCTCGCCCGCTGGGCCGGTCCCGACACCCGTGTCGACGCCGGAGGAGGGCTCGTCGCCGAGCAGCTCCCCCTGGCCGCCGAGGCGCTCGGGCTGAGCGGGGACGACGCCGCCGCCGACGCCGGTGAGGCGTGGCGGGTCGCGGTGGACACCGGGCTCGTCGAGGTCGCCGACGAGGAGGAGGGCACCGTCCGGGCGGGCTGGGAACTGGCGCTGCTCACCGGCGGATCGCCGCAGGACGTCCTCACCGTGTGGCTCGCCGCCCTGGAGACGGTGCTCGCCGACGCGAGCGTGCCCGACCTGGACGGACTTCTCGGCGACGACGGCGAGGTGGACCTGTCCGCCCTCGACTGGGACCCCGAGGCCGAGGCCGAGTTCCTCGACGGTGTGCTCGGCAACCTCTACCTGCTCGTCACCGGCGAGGACGCGCCCGGCGGCGCCCCGGTGCCGCTGCCCGCCCTGGCCGCGTCGGTGATCGTGCCCGGCGACATGAGCGAGCCCACCAACGACGTCCTGGAGCAGGTCTCCGACGCGATGATGCGGCTGGACGCCCAGTTCCGGATGCTGGAGCCGGTGGGCCTCGTCGTGTACCGGCCCGTCGACGAGGCGCTCATGGCCGACCTCGACGAGGAGCCCGCCGCGCCCGTCGACGACACCGACGTCTCCCGCTACGGCATGGTCGGGCTCACCCCGCTCGGGCTGTACGGCATGCGGGCCCGCCTGCTGGCGGCCGGTTTCGACGCGCCGGCCGTCGGCGACCTCGCGGACAAGGGCGCCGACGCGCTGCTCGACGGTACGGCGGCGTTCCCGCCGGCGGCCGCGCAGGCCGAGACCGAGCAGTGGCTCGCCCGGCGTGAAGCGCTCGCCGCCGCACGGGAGTTGCTGGCGGCGGCGCGCGGCTCGGACGCCGGGGCGCCGTTGCGGCGGCTGCGGTGCCAGCAGGCGCTGTCCCTCGTGGGCGCCTCGGCCGAACCGGCGCTGCGGGAGGTGCTCGGCGATCCCGAGCTGGGCGGGCTCGCCCGGGTGTGGCTGACCGAGCACGGCGCGGCCGACGTGCCGGCGCCGTCCGAGGCGATGGTGTACTGGCTGACCATCGACACGCTGGCCGCTCAGCTTGCCGCGGAGGGGAACTCCGAGGAGCTGCGGGCGCTGGTGGAGGGGCTGGCACAGCAGCACGGCGGGTTCTTCACGGCGGTGTGGCGGGTCGACCACCCCGCGACCGCCGACGTGCTGGAGGCCATGGGGCGGCTGCATCCCGACAGGAAGGTCGCCAAGGAGGCGCGGAAGGCCGCGTTCAAGGCGCGGTCGCAGCAGGGGGGGTGATCCTCGATCCGCGGGTGCGGCGTCGTCGTGGCTTGTCGCGCCGTTCCCCGCGCCCCCGGGGCGTTGTTCAACCCTTGTTCACATGTGAGCGGAACGGTGTCGCCGAACGAGGTCCGCCACCCTCCACGGCATCCTCACCGTCACAGGAGACACCCATGTCGCTCACCCGCAGGGACTTCGCCAGAAACTCCGCGATCACCGGGGCCGGTGTCGCGCTGGCGGGCAGTGTCGGCGCCCTCGCCTCCGCTCCCCAGGCCCTCGCGTCCTCCGACACCGACAGCGCGGGCGAGGCCGCCGCGGACGCCCGGCACAGCGTCGGCTACGGGCCGCTCGTGCCCGACCCGCAGGGCATCCTCGCGCTGCCCGCCGGCTTCACGTACCGGGTCCTCACCCACAGCGGGAGGACCAGGCTGGAGACGGGCGAGTTCACGCCGTCCAACCATGACGGCACGGCCACCTTCGACGGGCCCCGCGGCACCACCCTCCTCGTCAACAACCACGAGCTGAAGGGCCCGCGCGCCAAGTGGGCCTACCCGGTGCCGCTCACCGAGGGCCTCGTCTACGACCCGGCCGCGGCCGGCGGCTGCACGGTCGTCGAGGTCCGCCCCGACGGACGCGTCGCCGAGTGGGTCGGCATCGCCGGCACCTCCACCAACTGCGCCGGCGGCCGCACCCCGTGGGACACCTGGCTGACCTGCGAGGAGAACTCCGACAAGGCCGGCGTCAACGGCATGACCAAGGACCACGGCTACGTCTTCGAGGTCGACCCCTGCGACCGGCGCGCCAACCGCGACCCCAAGCCGCTGAAGTTCTTCGGCCGCTACGACCACGAAGCCGTCGTCATCGACCCCAAGCGCGGCCACGCCTACCTCACCGAGGACGCCTCCAACCCCAACGGCCTGCTCTTCCGCTGGACCCCGCCGCGCGGATTCGCCTACGGCCCCGGGAAGTTCCGGGGGCTCGCCGACGACGCCGGGGTCCTCCAGGCGCCCAAGTGCTACGACTCCGGCGGCCGGTTCGTCGACGACCTGTCCCGCGCCACGAGGATCGGCACCGTCTACGGCGTCGACTGGGTGGACGTCCCCGACCGCGACGCCCGGACCACCCCCGTGCGCAAGCAGTTCGCCGACGGCGAGGTGACCCGCGCCCGCAAGCTGGAGGGCATGTGGTGGGGCGACGGGGGCGCCTACATCGTCTCCTCCTTCGCCCGCGACGAGAGCCCCGTCCAGCACGACGGGCAGGTCTGGTTCTACGACCCCGGGCGCCGCACCCTGACGCTGAAGGTCCTGCTCGGCGTGAATCCCGACCCCGCCGGGGACGGCGCGTTCGACGGACCCGACAACATCACCGTCTCCCCGTACGGCGGGCTCGTCATCGCCGAGGACGGGGACGGCGTGCAGCACCTGTTCGGGGCCACCGACAGCGGGCGGACGTATCCGATCGCACGCAACGAACTGAACCTCGGCACCGAGGAGGAGCCCGAGTACAGCGAGTTCGCCGGCGTCACCTTCTCACCCGACGGCCGCACTCTCTTCGCCAACATCCAGACGCCCGGCATCCTGCTCGCCATCACGGGGCCCTGGAAGCGGCAGAAGCGGTAGGTAATTCGCTCGCAGTTCCGGTGACGCGCCTCCTAGAGTGAGATCACAACGTCACGCACCTCCCGGTGCGATGGCGGCGGCTCCTTCTCTTCCAGGAATCCGACGCCGCCGCCGACTTGATCTCGGGAGGCGCGGCATCGGGTGGGTGCCCGGTGCGCAGGCAACGGTTACTTCCTTTGACCGGACGGTTGCGGGTTCGAGTCCCGTCTGCGACTTCGGGTCGCTGTAGCTCAATCGGCAGAGCTTCCGGATGAGTCCGTCGCCGACTTCTGTTCTCGGGCACCCTCCTTTTCCGTGCCGCGTCCCCTCGAACACCACAGAGATTTCGGGGGAGATCATCATGGCGCGATTCAACGGCAAGGCGGCGCGGACGCGTCCCGTCTCGCGGGTGACGTCCACGGGGCGCGTGCTGCGCACCTACGAGGGCGGCCGGGGCCGCGAGCGTGACGCACGCTCCGAGCTGTTCCTGCTCGCCGTGTCGAACTTCGTCGGTCAGCGGACCTTCTACGAGAGCGCCGGCGGCCGCGACGACCGCTTCGCGGAGCTGATGCGCGAACGCGCCGTCACCGACCCGGAGTGGACGGCCGGCCTGCTCGGCTGGCTGCGCGGCGCGGGCAACCTGCGCACGGCGTCCCTGGTGGGAGCCGCCGAATACGTCAAGGCCCGCCTGGACGCGGGCGCGACCGGCGGTCCCTCCAACCGGAAGGTCGTCGACTCCGTGCTCCAGCGGCCCGACGAGCCCGGTGAACTGCTCGCGTACTGGACCACGACCCACGGGCGCAGTGTGCCCAAGCCGGTCAAGCGCGGCATCGCCGACGCCGTACGCCGGCTCTACCACGGCAAGGCGCTGCTGAAGTACGACACCGCCTCCAAGGGCTACCGCTTCGGGGACGTCCTCAACCTCGTGCACGCCGCCCCCGACCCGGACAAGCCGTGGCAGGGCGAGCTGTTCCGTTACGCGCTCGACCGGCGGCACCACCCGGACACCGCCGTGCCGCCCACCTCCAGCCGGACGCTGGCCGCGCACCGCGAGCTGATGGCGCTGCCCGTCGAGCAGCGGCGGGCGCTGGTGACCTCCGAGGGCGGTGCCGAGCGGCTGGCCGAGGCCGGGATGACGTGGGAGATGCTCGCGGGCTGGCTGCAGGGGCCGATGGACAAGGCGGCCTGGGAGGCCGTCATCCCGTCGATGGGCGCGATGGCGCTGTTGCGCAACCTGCGCAATTTCGACGAGGCCGGCGTATGCGACGAGGTCGCCGAGCGGGTCGCCGCGCGGATCGGTGACCCGGCGGAGGTCACGCGCTCGCGGCAGTTCCCCTTCCGCTACCTCGCCGCGTACCGGCACGCGCCGTCGCTGCGCTGGTCGTACCCGCTGGAGCGGGCTCTCGGCCACTCGCTGGCCAACGTGCCCGCGCTGCCCGGCCGGACGCTGGTGCTCGTGGACCGCTCGGGCTCCATGTTCTGGTCGCGGCTGTCCGACCGCTCGGAACTCACCCGGGCCGACGCGGCGGCGATCTTCGGTACGGCCCTCGCGCTGCGGGCGGAGCGCGCGGACCTCGTCCAGTTCGGCTCGACGAGCGACCGCGTGCGGTTCCGGCGGGGCGAGTCCGTGCTGAGGATCCTCGACCGCTTCGGCGACCTGGGCGGCACCGACACCACGGAGGCCGTGCGCCGGCACTACAGGAAGCACGACCGGGTGCTGATCGTCACCGACGAGCAGTACACGTCCCACCACCGGGGTGACCCCACCGAGCAGGTCCCGGCCGACGTGCCGGTCTACACCTGGAATTTCGCCGGGTACCGGGCGGGCCACGGCCCGTCGGGCACCGCGAGCCGGCACACCTTCGGCGGGCTGTCGGACGCTGCCTTCCGCATGGTTCCGCTGATCGAGGCCTCCCGGAACGCCGACTGGCCCTGGGCGGCCTGAGACACCGTGGCCCGCACCACGCGGGGAGTGCGGGCCACGGCCCCGTCCGCATCCGCGGCGGGAAAGGGCCTCCGCTGCGGCTGACGCCTGACGTCCCCTCAAGACCGCAACCCGACCGCGACGTCGTGCAGGCCGGATGACGCGTCTCCGCCGACGCAGTTGGCCGCCCCGGTGCTCAGAGCCGCCTGTCCGACGCCGGGCGCCGGCACAGCTCGGGACGCTCCGTGCCTGCTGGACCTCATGCTGCACGTCACTACAAGAGCATCAGGATCAGAATCAGCGCGGCGGGCGTGAACAGCATCGTGGCCAGGTGGCTGAACACGGCCCGCGCCATACCCAGCCCGGAGAGCAGCATCAGCCCGCCCGCGAGCCAGCCCCCGAAGATCTGGGCCGCGAGGATCCAAGCGGCGGTCTCCTGCTCCCGGGTGGTCGCCCCGAAGCCCGGCAGCCCGCCGATCATCATCACGAGGAGCACGCCGCAGAGCAGCACGTTCCCCACGCCGACGATGACAGCTACCGGCTTGTCCACCCGGCGTACCCGTCTCCTGAGTGGTGCGGCGCTCACGGGTACGGGAGCCTATCCAGGGGTGCACCCGCCCACGACTGTCGACTGCGGCCGTTCGGTCTGCGCGGGCACGCGGCGGTGGACCGGGAGTCGTACGTCCCGCGCTCCCGGACGGGCGACCCGGACCGCTGCCGGGCGGCGCCCTCCACGGCCGGAGCTGACCGATCCGAACCACGCCGCGCTCATCGACGAGGTCGAGGTCGGCCGGCGGGTCGCCGGGCACGTCCGGGTCGCCTTCCAGGTCGACGGCTCCACCGCCGCCACCGCGAGGCTCGCCGCCGCCGGAGCCGAGGTCGTCGCCGAACCCACCCGCACCCCCTGGAACTCCCTGAACTCCCGCCTCGAAGCCCCCGGCGCTCTCCAGCTGACCCTGTTCACCGAGCTGGGCGACTGAGCGGGCCGGGTCCCGTCGGCACCCCGCTGACCTGCGACGCCGCGGACACTTCCGGGGCGTTTACACCCGTACGGCCGCCCGTGCCGGGCCCTGTCCGCCGCCGACTACAGTGCTCCGCATGTGGACGGACAAGCAGCGCGCGGGGTCGGAGCCGGAGCGGGAGCGGCCGGACGGTGAGCGGCGCCGGGCCACGATCCACGACGTCGCGCGGCTGGCCGGGGTGTCACGGCAGACGGTCTCCCGCGCGGTCAACGACAAGGGCGAGATCGACCCGGGCACCAAGGAGCGCGTGCTGCAGGCGGCCCGGCTCCTGGACTACCGGCCGAGCCGGTTCGCGCGCGGACTCGTCCGGAAGGGGGCGGTGACGGCCGGTCTGGTCATCCCGGACCTGCGCAACCCGTACTTCCCCGAGGTCGCCGCGGGGGTGCTGGAGGCGGCGGAACAGCGCGGCTGGCAGGTCGTCGTGTGGGACTCCCGGCTGGACCAGACCCGGGAACGGCAGGCCCTCGACGTGCTCTCCCACCAGGCGGACGCGGTGGTCGGCTACTTCAAGGACCCGGACGACGTGCTCACGCGGCACCTCGGCGGGGTCCCGCTGGTGCTGCTGGAGCGCGGCCCGCAGCAGACCCGGTTCGCCGCCGTGGGCACGGACGCCGCCACCGGTGTCGAACAGGGCGTGCACCACCTCTACGGCGCCGGGCACCGCAGGATCGGCATGCTCGACGGCGTGCACGGCCCCGGCCTGCGTCGGCGGACCTTCCTGGAGCAGGCGCGGCGGCTCGGCCTGCCGGTCGACGAGGACTGGGTCGTCACCTGCTCCGAGCACAGCGTGGCGGGCGGCGAGGCCGGGATGGAACGGCTGCTGCGGGACCGGCCCGAGGTGACCGCGGTGTTCGGCTTCAACGACCTGATCGCGGTCGGCGCGATGCGCACCGCCCGCCGGCACGGCCGGAGCGTTCCGGGCGACCTGGCCGTGCTGGGCTTCGACGGTCTCTCCCTGGGCGAGCTGGTCGAACCCGCCCTGACCACCCTGCACATCGACAAGCGGCGGCTGGGACGCCTGGCCGTGGAGCAGGTGGCGCGGCTGCACGCCGGCGAGGAGCCGCTGCGCGGCACGGACGCGTGGGTGACGCCCGAGCTCGTGGTGCGCCAGTCCGCCTGACCGGGCCCGTACTCGCCGCCGGACGCGCGGCGCGCCTGTGTCGGTAAGGTGCGCAGAGGGTCCCGGTTCGTGGAGGAGTGGCTGCGTGGCGCAGGTCAGGCCCATGCGGGCGGATGCTCGGCGCAACTACGAGCGGTTGCTGAAGGTGGCCGTGCGGGCGTTCGCCGAGCACGGGGAGAGCGCGTCGCTCGATGACATCGCCAAGCGGGCCGGGGTGGGGTCGGGCACGCTGTACCGGCACTTCCCGAACCGGCACGCGCTGCTGGAGGCCGTGTATCTGGACCGGATCGAGGCGATGGCCGGGCGGGCCGACGACCTCGCGGCCGGCCTGCCGCCGGGCGAGGCGCTCACGGAGTGGCTGTACGAACTCGCCGCCGGACTCGTCCGGATGCGCGGCCTGAAGGCCCTGCTCGGCCCGGCCGTCGCGGCGGGCGACTCGGCGCCGGCCACCGTCTGCGGCGACTCGGTGAACAGCGCGGCGGCCCGGCTGGTCCGGGCCGCCCAGCGTGCGGGTGCGCTGCGCGGAGACGTCGAGCCGGTCGAGGTGCTCCGCCTCGCCCACGGCATGGCGACGGCGTCGGAGCTGGCGGACGCGGACGGCGGGCAGCTCCGCCGTTATCTGACGCTGCTGACGGAGGGGTTGCGCCCCTGCGGCGACGGTGACCGCTGAGGCGGCGGGTCTGGGCGGTGCCGCGTGCGTGGACCGACGGCGTGTCCGCGAAGGCCGAGCCGACCATCCACGTTCCCGCTTGCGTTCCGGCCGCGGGTGCCGGGATCTGCCTGCTCATCGGCACCCGTACGGCCGTCACGGCCTGCCCGGTGGGCCTGCCGGGGCCGTCGCGGCGGGAGGTACCTGATGTGGAGCGGCGAGGGGGCCGGGCCCGGATGTGCCCGGCCCTGACCCATGCGGGACGGCCGCTCCCCACACGCGCCGGGCGTCTCACCCGCGGGCCGGACAGCCGGACGCCCCCTGCGGGCAGGGGGCGTCCCGGGAGTCGTGCGGGCGGATGGCGTCACAGCGCCTGGGCGGCCGGCTTCACCATCCCCCGTACCGTGCGGGACTTCACGAAGTCGCCGATGGCCGTCATCTCCCACTCGCCGGAGAACTGGCGGATCAGCTTGGCCATCATCACGCCCGTCTGCGGCTCGGCGCTGGTGAGGTCGAAGCGGACCAGCTCCTCGCCGGACGAGGCGTCCAGGAGGCGGCAGTAGGCCTTGGCGACCTCCGTGAACTTCTGACCGGAGAAGGAGTTGACCGTGAAGACCAGGCCCGTGACCTCCTGGGGCAGGCGGCCGAGGTCGACCGTGATGACCTCGTCGTCCCCGCCGCCCTCACCCGTGAGGTTGTCGCCGGAGTGCCGGATCGCGCCGCCCACGATCTGCAGCTTGCCGAAGTAGCAGCTGTCGATGTGGTTGCGCTGCGGTCCGTAGGCGATGACCGAGGCGTCCAGGTCGATGTCCTTGCCGCGGTACGCCGGCTCCCAGCCGAGGCCCATCCGGACCTGCGAGAGCAGGGGGCGGCCGCCCTTGATGAGGGAGACCGTCTGGTTCTTCTGGAGGCTGACGCGGCCCTTGTCGAGGTTGATCTTCCCGGCGCCGGGTGCCGCGGCGGGCGGGGGAGGCGTCGCTGGGGCGGCCGGCGCCGCGGCGGGCGTGGCGACGGGCGGGGCGGGCGGCTGCGCGGGCGGCGGCGGGGTCACCGGCTGGGCGGCGGCGGGTGCCGGTTCCTCCACCGAGACACCGAAGTCCGTGGCGATGCCCGCCAGGCCGTCGGCGTAGCCCTGGCCGACCGCGCGGGCCTTCCACCGGCCGCCGCGCTGGTAGATCTCCACGATCACCAGGGCCGTCTCGTTGCCGAGCTGCGGCGGGGTGAACGTGGCCAGGACGGAGCCGTCGTCGGTGTCGCGGATCGTGGCCGTCGGCTCGATGCCCTGGAAGGTCTGTCCCGCGGCGTCGGGGCTCGCCGTGACGACGATCTTCTCGATGCCCGGGGGGAGGGCGGTCGTGTCGACCGTGATCACGTCGGGCGCGGCGCCGCCGCCCGAGCGGTACGTCACGCCCGGGCCGGAGGGCTGGTTGTAGAAGATGAAGTCGTCGTCGGAGCGCACCTTGCCGTCGGCGGTGAGCAGCAGGCCCGAAACGTCGAGCCGCACCGGGGCGGCGACGTCCACCGTCACGCGGGCGGCGGACAGGGGGATGTTCGAGCCGGGGGTCATAGCTGTCATGCCGGGTGAACGAGCGAGGTGGTTTTGCCGTTCCCTTACCTTGCGGCCGATCGGGTCAGCGGCGGTTGCGCGGGTGGTCGCGGGCGGCGCGTCCGTCGCCGCGCTGGTAGTTCCCGGTCCAGCGGGCCATGACCCGCTGCGTGTCGGAGCCCTCGACCCCGGCGAGGAACCGGGCGGCCCGGGCGCCGTTCAGGGTGGTGGCGGGGCGGCCGTGGTGGGTGATGCGGACGGTGCCGCCGGTGTGCTGCTCGTAGCTGAATCCGTGCGGTCGTGGCATGCCGCGAGCGTACGGGCGGGGAGGCGGGAGTGCCACCGGTTTTCGCCTGCCCCGCCCGGGGCGCGGATGCCCTACGGCACGACCACGATCTTGCGGCCGACGCCCGCCGCGAACTGCTCCAGCGCCTGCGGGTAGCGCTCCAGCGGGACGCGGTCGGAGATGAAGACCTCGGGGTCGAGGACGCCGTTCGCGAAGAGTTCCGCCGCCCGTTCGAAGCTGTGCAGCACCGCCATCGAGCCGGTGATGGTGATCTCCTGGTTGTAGATGCGGTACGGGTCGATCGTCACGCGGGTCGCGTAGTCGGCCACACCGAACTGCAGGAACGTTCCCGCTTTCGCCACCCGGTCCAGTCCGTCCTGGATCGCCGCCGCGTTGCCGGTCGCGTCGACGACCAGGTCCCAGCCCTGCGGGCGGTCGAGCTCGTCCGGGTTCGCCGCCGCCGCCGAGACGCCGAGGCGGCGGGCGGTCTCCAGCCGGGCCGGGTTCACGTCGACGACGTCCACGCTGGCCGCTCCCGTGCGTTTGGCCAGCTCCAGCATCATCAGCCCCATCGTGCCGGAACCGTAGATCAGCACGTGCGCGCCGAGGCGGGACTGGAGCACGTCGTAGCCGCGCACCGCGCAGGACAAGGGCTCCACGAGCGCCGCGTCCTCGGTGCGGACGTGCTCGGGCAGCTTCACGCAGTTGGCCACGGGGGCGACGGCGTACTGGGCGGCCCCGCCGGCCGTCGTCACACCGATCGCCGCCCAGCGTTCGCAGAGGTTGTTGTGGCCGGTACGGCAGTAGCGGCACTCGTGGCAGTACAGGGAGGGGTCGACGGCGACCCGGTCGCCGACCGCCACCTCCGTGACCCGGGTGCCGACGCCGACCACCTCGCCCGCGAACTCGTGCCCGGGCACGATCGGGAGCTTCGGGGCGAACTCGCCCTGGAGGATGTGCAGGTCGGTGCCGCACAGACCGCAGGCCGCGACCTGGACGACGACCTCCCGCGGGCCTGGCGTCGGGTCCGGGACCTCGGTGACGACGGCCTTGCCCACGGACTCGATGACGGCGGCCTTCATTTCACGGCTCCCAACGACAGGCCCTGGACCAGCTTGTCCTGAGCGGCGAACCCCGCGGCGAGCACCGGCAGGGAGATGACGAGCGACGCGGCGCACACCTTCGCCAGGAACAGGCCCTGGCTGGTGATGAAACCGGTCAGGAAGACGGGGGCGGTCTCGGCGACCACGCCGGTCAGCACCCGGGCGAACAGCAGCTCGTTCCAGCTGAAGATGAAGCAGATGAGTGCCGTGGCGGCGATGCCGGGCAGGGCGATGGGGGCCACCACGCGCCCCAGGATCGTGGGGAGTCGGGCGCCGTCGATCTGTGCCGCCTCGATGATCGCGGCCGGCACCTCGGAGAGGAACGACTGCATCATCCACACCGCGATCGGCAGGTTCATGGCCGTGTAGAGGATGACCAGGGCCCAGATGTTGTCGAGCAGGCCGGTGTTCTTGGCGAACAGGTAGATCGGGAGCAGGCCCGCCACCAGCGGCAGCATCTTGGTGGACAGGAAGAAGAACATGACGTCGGTCCACTTCCTCACCGGCCGGATGGACAGCGCGTACGCCGCCGGCAGGGCGAGGAGCAGGGTCAGCAGTGTCGAGACCACGGAGGCCGTCATCGAGTTGGTGAGCGCGGGCCAGGGGCTGGCGCCCCCGTCGACGCCGAAGAACTCGCGGTAGCCGTCCAGGGTGAGCGAGGCCGCCAGGGAGGGTGGGTTGGTCGCCGCGTCCGCCTCGGAGTGGAAGGAGGTCAGGACCATCCAGAGAAGGGGCAGGACGAACAGGAGGCCGGCCAGCCAGGCGGCCATGCCCAGGGCGGCACCCTGGAACCGGCGGCGGCGCGGGGGCCGTTGGGGGGCGGTGGTGGTGACGGCGGTCATCAGCGGGACACCTCCGCGCGGAAGAGGGACGACACGACCCGCAGGGCGAAGGTCGCGAGGACGAGCGAACCGATGACGACGATCACGCCGGCCGCCGAGGCCAGGCCGTTCTCGTGCGCCTGGTAGAAGGTCTGGTAGATGGTGTACGGCAGGTTCGCGGTGCCCAGGCCGCCGGAGGTGATGGTGTACACCGCGTCGAAGTTCTGCACGATGTAGATCGAGCCGAGCAGCACGCTCAGTTCGATGTATCGGCGCATGTGCGGCAGGGTGATGTGGGCGAAGATCTGCCAGTCGTTCGCTCCGTCCATGCGGGCCGCCTCGAGCAGCTGCGTGTCGCGGCTCTGCAGTCCGGCGAGCAGGATCAGCGTCATGAACGGCGTCCACTGCCAGATCAGCGAGGCCTCGACCGCCATCAGCGGCATCTCGGAGATCCAGTCCGGCTGGGGCGCACCGTCTCCGCCGATCCAGTGCAGGATGCCGTTGAACAGGCCGTACTCGGGGTTGAACAGCACGTGCTTCCACAGCAGCGCGGCAGCGATCGGCACCAGCAGGAAGGGCGCGATCAGCATGGTGCGCACGGCGGCCCGGCCCCGGAACCTGCGGTCGAGCAGCAGGGCCAGTGCCAGTCCGAGCACCAGACTGACGAGCACGACCGTGACGGTCAGCAGGACGGTCGTCATCACCGACTTGCGCAGGTCGGGGGTGCTCAGCACCTCCGAGTAGTTGGCCAGGCCGGCGAAGTGGCGGTCGGCCGGGTACAGCGCGTTCCAGTCGAAGAACGAGATCACGAGGGTGGCCACGAAGGGCAGCTGCGTCACGAGGATCATGAAGATCAGCGCGGGAAGCAGGGGGGCCCGGGTGGCCCACGCCCGGGTACGGTTGGGCCGCCGGGCCGCCGACCGCTGGGGGGCGGCGACCCGGGTGGGGGGAGTGGCGACGGTCATGATCCCTCGTACTTCTTTCCTACGGTCTCGGCGAGCTCCTGCGCCTTCTTCAGCGCGCTGTCCACGGACTGGCGCCCGGCGATGGCGGAGCTGATCTCCTGGGAGACCTTGGTGCCCAGGTCGGTGAACTCGGGGATGCCGACGAACTGGATGCCGGGCGCGGGCCGGGGCTGGACGCCCGGGTCCTCGGGCTTGGCGCTCGCGATGGCGTCCCGGGTGACGTCCGCGAAGGCGGCCGCCTCCTTGCGGTACTGCGGGATGTCGTACGTCGACGTCCGCTTGCCGGCCGGCACGTTGGCCCAGCCGACCTTCTCGCCGACGAGCTTCTCGTAGTCCTTGCCGGAGGCCCAGGAGATGAACTTCCAGGCGTTCTCGGAGTTCTTGGACGCCTTCTGTATGCCCCAGGCCCAGGTGTAGAGCCAGCCGGAGCTGTCGGTCTTCTCGACCGGGGCCGGGACGTAGCCGATCTTGCCCTTGACGGGGGACCCGGAGGCCTCCAGGGAGCCGGCGCCGGCCGTGGCGTCGTACCACATGGCCGTCTTGCCCTGGGTCATGTTGTTCAGGCACTCGGCATAGCCGGCCTGCGCGGCGCCGGACTCGCCGTGCTTGCGCACGAGGTCGACGTAGAACTGCGTGGCCTCCTTGAACTCCTTGGAGTCCAGCTGCGGCTTCCAGTCCTTGTCGAACCAGGTGCCGCCGAAGGTGTTGACGACCGTGGTCAGCGGGGCCATGACCTCACCCCAGCCGGGCAGGCCGCGCAGACAGATGCCCTTCATGCCGGAATCTTCCGCGTCCACCTTCGCGGAGAGGTCGGCGACCTGCTGCCAGGTGGGCTTGTCGGGCATGCTCAGGCCCGCCTTCTCGAAGACGTCCTTGCGGTACATCAGGAACGAGGACTCGCCGTAGAAGGGCTCGCCGTAGAGCTTGCCGTCCTCCGCGGTGAGGGCCTGCGTCATCGGCGTGAGGATGTCGCCCTGGTCGAAGGCCTTGTCCTTCTCGACGTACGAGTCCAGGGAGTGGAGCCAGCCGTTCTTGGCGTAGATGGGGATCTCGTAGTTGCTGAGGGTGGCGACGTCGTACTGGCCGGCCTGGTTGGCGAAGTCCTGGCTGATCTTGTCCCGGACATCGTTCTCCGGCAGGACGGTGAAGTTCACCTTGATGCCGGTGTCCTTGGTGAAGTGGTCGGCGGTGAGCTTCTGCAACTCCACCATCTGCGGGTTGTTCACCATCAGGACGTTGATGGCGTCGCCGCCGCTGGATCCGGCCCCGCCGGCGCCCGAGCAGGCGGCGAGTGAGGTGATCAGCGTCCCTGCGGCTGCCACGGCAAGGAAGGCGCGTGGCGCGCGTCGGCTCTGGGTTCGCATGGAGTGCTCCTGAACATTGCGTGACCTTTGCGGTGCAAAGGGTGTCGTGCGGGGATGCTTCGGTTGGGTGTGCTGCCTTGTCGGGTGGCGTCCGCGGGGTGCGGCTCGTGCGTCAGACGCGGATGACCTGGGGTCCCAGCAGGGAGTAGCGGTGGGCCTCGGCCGAGGGCAGCAGGGTGCTCGTCACGATCGTCTCCAGTGCGCCGATCTCGGCGAACCGGCAGAAGCTGACCGCTCCGAACTTGGTGTGGACGCCCGCGAAGACGGTCCGGCGGGCGGCCCGGATCGCTTGCGCCTTGACGTCGCTGACGGCCGGGTCGGGGGTGGTGAGGCCGTGCTCGCGGGAGATGCCGTTGGCGCCGATGAACGCGAGGTCGAGGACGAAGCCGGTGAGCATCTTCGTCGTCCAGTGGTCCACGGTGGCGAGGGTGCCGGAGCGGACCCGGCCGCCGAGCAGCAGCACGGAGACGCTGTCGCTCTCGGCCAGCGCGCCCGCGACCGGCAGGGACGCGGTGACCACGGTCAGCGGCCGGTCCCGGGGGAGCGCCTCGGCGATGAGCTGCGGGGTGAAGCCCTCGTCGACGAAGACGCTCTCGGCGTCCCCGAGCAGTTCGGCCGCGGCGGCCGCGATCCGGCGCTTCTCGGGGACGTGGCTGGTGGCGCGGAAGGCGAGCGTGGTCTCGAAGCCGGCGCTCTCCACCGGGTAGGCGCCGCCGTGGGTGCGGCGGAGCAGGCCGTGGTCCTCCAGGACGCGCAGGTCCCGCCGCACGGTCTCCTTGGCCACGCCCAGTGCGGCGGCGAGGACGGTGACGTCGACCGCGCCGTCCCGGCGGGCCGCCAGCACGATCTCGCGCTGGCGTTCTTCCGCCGTCCTCGTGCTCATGCCGGCACCCGTCTTCCGCTTGTGCTGCCCGTTCGGGCCCGGTGCGGCCCGTGGGGGAATTTCTACAGCGGTGAAGCGGTGGTGACCAGGCCTGTTGTGGGCCCGATGCTGCCCGGTTGTGCCCGTTCGGCCCGGGGGGTGCCCGCTGCGGACCTGCGCCGGTGCCGCCGGGGGCGTGGGATCGGGCAGCGGCGGTGCCCGAATGCGGAGGCGGGCGGGCCCGTTCGGTGCCCGCCCGCCCTGGTCCGGCGACTCTTTCCGGTCAGTCGGGCCAGATCGGCGGGTCCGTCACGAAGTGGCCGCCGAGGCGGGCGTGCGCCTCGTTGTCCGGGTCCAGTTCGCCCTGCTCGGCGATGAGCTTCTCGGCCCACGGCTCGGAGTCGTCCTGCGGTTCGTAGCCGAGCGCCCGGGCGGTGCCGAGGTCCCACCACAGCCGGGTGTTGGCCGAGGAGCCGTGGACGACGGTGTGCCCGACGTGCTCGGCCGTCAGGGCCGCGTGGAAGAGGCGGGCGCCGTCGGCGGGGCTCATCCACACAGAGAGCATGCGCACGCTGGTCGGTTCGGGGAAGCAGGAGCCGATCCGCACCGAGACCGTCTCCAGGCCGTGCTTGTCCCAGTAGAGCTGGGCGAGGTCCTCGCCGAAGCACTTGGACAGGCCGTAGAAGGTGTCCGGGCGGCGCGGGGTGTCGACCGGGATGAGCGCGCTCGGGTCGAGAGGGGTGCCGCCCTGGGGGCGGGGGGTGTAGCCGACGGCGTGGTTGGAGGAGGCGAAGACGATCCGGCCGACGCCTTCCTGGCGGGCCGCCTCGTAGAGGTGGTAGGTGCCCTCGATGTTCGCCCTGAGGATCTTCTCGAAGCGGGCTTCCAGGGAGATGCCCGCGAGGTGGATGATCGCGTCGACGCCCCGGACGGCCTCGCGCACGGCGTCCTGGTCGGCGAGGTCGGCGGTGATCGCGTCCGCGCCTTCGACGGGTCGCACGTCGAGCAGGCGCAGTGCGTAGCCGTAGTCGGGGAGCAGGTCCCGCATCAGGGTGCCGAGGCCGCCGGCGGCGCCGGTGAGCAGGACGGTGCGGGGAGCGGGCATCCTCGGTTCTCCTTGATCGCCAACCATGCAGAGGAGCGTGAGGCATTCATATGTGTGGACACGCTAAGGAGCCGGGGTCGGGGCCGTCAAGGGGGGCGCGGACGGGTGAATCCGCTGGTGCATTACTCGTTTGCGTGCTTGACCGGCGCCGCGGGGGCGCCTTGGTGTGACGCCGTTCAGAAACATAGACGACAATCATGAATGTGGAACGGGGGGCCTTGTGGCACCAGCCCTTCTCGCCGCTCGACTCGACACCACCGGCGGACCGCTGTTCTTCCCGGTCACCGCCTTCGCTCCCGACGGCTCGGTGGACCTCGGCGCCTGCCGCACCCAGGTGCGGCACGGGGTGGAGGCCGGGGCCGCCGCCGTGTTCGCCTGCAGCGGCACAGTTCCACGCGCTCACCCCCGAGGAGTTCGACGCCTGCGTCCGGGCCGCCGTCGCGGCGACCGAGGGGCGCGTGCCCGTCGTCGCGGGCGCCGGGTGCGGCACCGCGCTCGCCGTGCGCTACGCAGGTTCGTACCCACCAGCAAGCGCTTGCGGCGAGCCCGGTCGGCGACCGGGCCGAGCAGCGGCCCGGCCAGGGCCGGCAGCCACAGGGCGAGCAGGCACGGCGCGGCCAGGCCGTCCGAGCCGGTGAGGTCCTTGACCCACACGCCGGACGCCAGCCACAGCGCCGAGGTGCCGAAGCCGGAGACCACCACGCCGGACAGGAGCAGGCGCGCGTCGCGGTCGCGCAGAACGCGCACGAGGGGCCAGGTCGTTTCGCTCGTCATGCCTGGCCACTGTGGAGCTGCGGACGGTGCGCGGGGATCGGGAAGGTGCCTCGGATCCAGCCGGAACGGGTGGCCGCCGAGCCGGCCCTCACCCCCGTCTCCGGTGTGCCGGACGAGCTCCCGACCAGGTGGAACCGCCTGCCTTCCAGGGGCTGCATCGCCGCCCGGCAGGCACCGTCCGGGCCGAGGCCGGGCCGATCCCGGAGGACGGGCGGCGTCCGGGCGATGAGTTCCGGGGGCGCGGCCGGTCTGCATCCCAGGAACGAACCACGAGGAGCAGCCGATGACGGACACGACACCGACCCCGGTTCCGGCCCTGGACCTGGGACCGCAGACCGCGGTCCTGGCACGCCTGGCCGAGGGCGTCACCGACGGGCAGCTGGCGGACCCGACGCCCTGCCCCGCGTACGCGGTGCGCAACCTGCTGGGGCACCTGGCGGGGCTGGCCGTCGCCTTCCGCGACGCCGGCCGCAAGGAGCTGGGCGTCACCACCGGCACCAGCCCGGACTCCGCCGTGCCGGACGTCGGGCCCGGCTGGCGGGAGGACCTGCCCAAGGTCCTCGCCGAACTGGCCGACGCCTGGCGCGACCCGGCCGCGTGGACCGGCATGACACGGGCCGGAGGCGTGGACCTGCCGGGCGGGATCGCGGGACTCGTCGCCACCGACGAACTGGTGATCCACGGCTGGGACCTGGCCCGTGCGACCGGCCAGGAGTACGCCCCCGACCCGGCGGCGCTCCGGGCCTGCCACGACTTCCTCGCCGCGAGCGCCGACGACCCCGGCCGGGGCGAGATCTTCGGCCCGGTCGTCCCCGTCGACCCCGAGGCGCCCCTGCTGGACCGGGCCGCGGGCCTGAGCGGCCGCGACCCGGGATGGACGCGCCGCCCGTAGAAAGCCAGTGCAGTTTCTCCCGCCGGAAGCCTTGACGAAGCAAGCGCGCCCTCCCACCGTCATCGCGTCGTACTTCGTACGTCATATACGAGACGCGATACGTGAGATCCGATACGCGTTCCATCGGGACGCGAGATCCGAGAGGCGCGCATGACCTCCGTGCCCATGCCGATCCCCTCCCGCACGCAGTACGTGCGGGAGGGGATCAAACACCGCATCCTGACCGGGCGGCTGACCCCGGGACGGGCGCTGGTCGAGACCGAGCTCACCGCGCAGTTCAAGGTGTCCGAGACCCCCGTGCGGGAGGCGCCCAAGACCCTCGCCGGCACCGGGCTGGTCGTGATGAGCCAGTACAGGGGTGTCACGGCGCGCATGGTGGACGCGGACATGGGGCGCGAGGTCTACGACGTGCGGCTGCTGCTGGAGCCCGAGGCCCCGAAGCGGGCCGTGCGGCGCGGAGCCTCCCTGGACCCCGCCCGGGACGCCCTGACCCGGGCCGACGTCGCCACCCGCACCGCCGAGCGCCCCTGCCAACCGGGAGTTCCACAGCGCCCAAGCGGGCCGCGGTCAGAGGCGACGGCGAGATGCAGGAGCTGGAGAGCGGCCTGGCCCGCTCGCCCGGCCACTGCATGACGATGGGCACCGCCTCCACCCTGACCGCCGCCGAGGCCCTCGGTGTCACCGTCCCGGGCGCGTCCAGCGTCCCGGCCGTCCCCGGCCGGGACGCCCTGTGTGCGTCGTGCAGGTGACATGTGGTCACCCGGAGGAGGCCCGGACGAGATCGGGAAGCGCAGCAGCGATCTCCGGGTGTTTCGCACAGAGCTTCGAGCGATGTGGGGCGGGCCGAACTCTGATTCCGTAACACGAAGAACACCCGAACGGGGTTCAGGACGGGCACAATCCGGCCAGCACCCGCACACCGATCCGCCCGTCACCGAGGAGTCCTCACGATGTCCGAACCACAGCAGGTCACCGACCGGCCGCCCACCACCCCGCCCCCGGCCAACGGCGTCGACCGGTTCTTCCGGATCTCCGAACGGGGCTCCACCCTCGGCCGGGAGATACGCGGCGGGTTCGCCACCTTCTTCACGATGGCCTACATCCTTGTCCTGAACCCCATCATCCTGGGCAGCGCGAAGGACCAGTCCGGGCAGCAGCTGGACCCCGCTCAGCTCACCACCGCCACCGCCCTGGTGGCCGCCGTCATGACGATCATCATGGGCGTCGCCGGCAACCTGCCCCTCGCCCTGGCCGCCGGACTCGGCCTGAACGCCGTGGTCGCCTTCCAGATCGCCCCGCTGATGAGCTGGGACGACGCGATGGGCCTGATCGTCCTCGAGGGCCTGCTGATCTGCGTGCTGGTGGTGACCGGACTGCGCGAGGCCGTCATGCACGCCATCCCGCAGCCGCTGAAGCAGGCCATCAGCGTCGGCATCGGGCTGTTCATCGCCTTCATCGGCTTCGTCGACGCCGGCTTCGTCAGCCGCATCCCGGACGCCGCCAACACCACCGTCCCCGTGCAGCTGGGCGGGGACGGCACCCTCACCGGCTGGCCGATGCTGGTCTTCTGCCTCGGCGTACTGCTGACGGTCGCCCTGCTCGCCCGCAAGGTCAAGGGCGCCATCCTGATCGGCATCGCCGCCATGACCGCGCTGGCCCTCGTGATCAACTCCCTGGCGGACATCAGGACCTGGGGCCTGACGACCCCTTCCTGGCCCGACCGGCTCGTCGACACGCCCGACTTCGGACTGCTCGGCGACTTCGACGTCCTCGGCGCCTTCAGCGCCCCCGGCGTCGGCGTCGTCACCGTCGTCCTGCTGGTGTTCACCCTGATCCTGTCCGACTTCTTCGACACCATGGGCACGGTCGTCGGCGTCAGCGCCGAAGCGGGGCTGCTGGACGAGGAGGGCAAGGTCCCGAACCTCGGCCGGGTCCTGCTGATCGACGGTGCCGCCGCCGTCGCGGGCGGTGCGGCCTCCGCCTCCTCGGCGACCTCCTACATCGAGTCCGCGGCCGGCGTCGGCGAGGGCGCGCGCACCGGCTTCTCCAACCTCGTCACCGGCGGCCTGTTCGGCCTCGCGCTGTTCCTGACGCCGCTGCTCACCATCGTCCCTCTCCAGGCCGCCGCCCCGGCCCTGGTCGCCGTCGGCTTCCTGATGATGACCCAGGTCAAGCACATCGACTGGGAGCGCTACGACATCGCCGTCCCGGCGTTTCTCACCATCGCGGTGATGCCGTTCACCTACTCCATCACCAACGGCATCGGCGCCGGCTTCCTCGCCTACGTCGTCATCAAGACCGTGCTCGGCAGGGCGAAGGAGATCCACTGGCTGCTGTGGGGGACCTCGGCGCTGTTCGTCGTGTACTTCGCGATCGACCCGATCGAACAGCTCCTGGGAGTGAAGTAGCCGAGCCCCGCGGGAGCGACGGCACGGCGAAGGGCCGCCCCCGGGGGGAAGGGGGCGGCCCCACCGTGCAGACGCCGTCCGGACGCCGCGGGTTCAGCCTCCGGCGCCGGTTCAGCCCTTCAGCGCCGCTTCCATCATCGCCCGGGCGACCGGCGCCGCCAGGCCGTTGCCGCTGACCTCCGAACGGGCCGCGTCCGACTGCTCGACCACCACCGCCACGGCGACCTCCTTGCCCGACGCGTCGGACGTGCCGTACGACGTGAACCAGGCGTACGGCACCTGGCTGTTGTTCTCGCCGTGCTGGGCCGTACCGGTCTTGCCGCCGACCGTCGCGCCCGGCACCCGGGCGTTGCTGCCGGTGCCCTTCTCCACGACCGTCCGCATCGCCGACCGCAGCTGCTCGGCCGTCGAGGAGGAGACGATCTCCTTGGTCTCCGCCTCGTCGTCGTAGTCCCGCAGCACACCGCCGCCCCCGTCGGTGATCCGCGAGACCATGTGCGGCGAGACCAGTTCGCCGCCGTTGGCGAGGACCGCCGACACCATGGCCATCTGCAGCGGGGTCGCGGTGACGTCGAACTGGCCGATGCCGGTCAGCGCGGTCTGCGACGGGTTCATGTCGGAGGGGTACACGCTCGTGTAGGCCCGCACGGGCACGTCCAGCCGGTCGTCGTTGAAGCCGAACTTCTCGGCCATCGCCCTCACCTTGTCCTGGCCCAGCGCCACGGCCATCTTCGCGAAGACGTTGTTGCACGAGTACTGCAGCGCCGTGCGGATCGAGGCGTTCGTGCAGGGCGCGTCCGGGTTCTCGTTGGTCAGGTCCCGGGTGGTGCCCGGCAGGGTGTACGGGTCCGGGCTGTCGGTCCTCTCGTCCACCGACGTGTACAGACCGTCCTCCAGCGCGGCCGCCGCCACGACCAGCTTGAACGTCGAACCCGGCGGCAGCGGCTGCCGCAGTGCGCGGTTGATCAGCGGCTTCTCCGGGTCCTTGGTGAGCTTCTCCCAGGCCGCACCCGCGGTGTTGGCGTCCGTCAGCGCCGACGGGTCGTACGACGGGCTCGACACCACCGCCAGGATCCTCCCGGTCTTCGGGTCGAGGGCGACGGCCCCGCCCTTCTTGTCGCCGAGGGCCTCGTAGGCCGCCTTCTGCACGTCCGGGTCGATCGTCGTGACCACGTTGCCCGGGTCGGCCCGCCGGCCGGTGAGGGTGTCCAGCACGGACCTCAGCCGCGGGTCCGTGCCGTTGAGCAGGTCGGTGTAGATGCCCTCCAGCTGGGTCGGGGCGTAGGCCTGCGACGCGTATCCCGTCACCGCCGCGTACAGCTCGCCGTCCGTGTACGTCCGTTTGTACCGGAGGTCGCCCGTCCCGGTCGGCGCGGAGCCGGTGACCGACCGGCCGCCCACGATGATGTTCCCGAGCGGCGCCGAGTACGTCTCGATGGCGTTCCGCCGGTTGTCCTTGTCCTCTGCGAGCGCACGGCCCTCGTAGAACTGCACCCAGGTCGCCCTGACCAGCAGGGCCAACACCAGCAGCAGCGTGAAGACCGATGCGCGCCTGATCGTCTTGTTCATCCCGGAGATGAGGACGAGCGAGGTGGGGTGGTTCGTTCCCCGGCGTCCGGATTCTCATCCGGCGTTCAGGAAACCCGCCTCGTACGCGGCGATGACCGCCTGGGTGCGGTCCCGGGTGCCGGTCTTGGCCAGGATCGCCGCCACGTGCGACTTCACCGTGGCGGGACCGACCTCCATCCGGCGGGCGATCTCCGCGTTGGTCAGCCCCTGCGCCATGTGCCGCAGCACCTCGCCCTCGCGTGCCGTGAGCTTCGCCACCCAGGCGGGCGGCGCCGGGCGGGCGCGGGCGTGCTCGGTCGCCAGCGTGCGCACGGCCGCCGGGAACAGCAGGCTGTCGCTGCCCGCCACCAGCCGGACCGCCTGCACGAGCGCGTCGGCGTCGGCCCGCTTCAGCAGGAATCCGGCGGCTCCGGCGCGCAGCGCGTCGTACACGTAGGAGTCGTTCTCGAACGTCGTCACCACGATGATCCGGGGAGGCTCCGGCAGGCCGGCCAGGATCTGCTCGGTGGCGCGGATCCCGTCGACCTCCGGCATGCGGACGTCCATCAGGACCACGTCCGGACGCAGCTCGCGCACGACCGCCACGGCCTCGGCGCCGGTGGCCGCCTCGCCCACCACCTCCAGATCGGGCTCGGCGGAGAGGATCGCCCGCAGCGCGGAGCGCACCATGCGCTCGTCGTCGGCCAGGACGACACGGAGGGGGACGGGCCGGGTCATGCGGATCCCTTCAGGGGCAGACGTACGTGCAGTTGCCAGATGGGGGCGGGGGCGGCTGTCTCGGTGGCCCCGGTGGCCCCGGTGGTTTCGGCTGTCTCGGCCGGTGCGGCGGAGCCGGCCGCTCCTGCGGTGCTGCCCAGCCCCCTGGTCCCGGCCGTCATCGTGCCGCCCAGCAGTCTGGCCCGGTCCGCGATGCCGCGCAGCCCGTGGCCGCCGCCGGGGCGGGGGGCGGCGGGGCCGGTCAGCGGGTTCTCCACGGTGATCTCCACCTGCCCGTCCGCCACCGCGATCCGCACGTCCACGGCGACCCGCCCGCGGCCGGCGTGCCTGAGGGCGTTGCTCAGCCCCTCCTGCACGATGCGGTACGCCTCGCGGGACAGCACCGTGGGCAGTGCCCCCGGGTCGGCGTCGACCGTGGCCGTCACCCGCGCTCCGCCCGCCCGCGTCCGCGACAGCAGGCCGTCGAGGTCGGCGGCGAGGGTGGGTGCCGGGGCCGTTCCGGGGGCGTCGCCCTCGCGCAGCACACCGAGCACCGCGTCGAGTTCGCCCACGGTCCGCCGGGTCGTGTCCTCGATCGCGGCGAGGGCCTCACGGACGAACTCCGGGTCGGAGCCCAGCACCCGGCGCGCCGCGCTCGCCTGGAGGGTGACCGCGCTCAGGGCGTGACCGACCGAGTCGTGCAGCTCGCGCGCCAGCCGGTTGCGTACGGCGAGGTCGGCGGCGCGTGCCTCGGCGGCGGCGAGCCGGTCCGCGGGGGAGGGCGCGAGCAGCACCGGCGCCCAGCGGGCCAGCAGCGCGCCGCATCCGGCCGCGCACCCCGCCAGGGCCAGCAGCGACGCCACGCCCGCGACCGGGGCCAGCGCCAACGCCCAGGTGTGGTCGAGGAGTTCGGGCAGCCCGAGCCGGGAGTCGCGCAGCCCCGCGAAGAGAGGCAGCACGATCAGCACGGCGGCGAACGGCGGCAGCGCCAGCGACATCCCCGCGACGATCCCGCCGAACCCCAGATGCAATGTGAACCACGCCGCCGTCCGGCCCCGCTCGCCCCAGGTCCGGGCCGGGCCCGAGGCGATCCGGTCGGTGTCGACGTCGCACAGCCACCGCACGTTGGCGGCCTCCAGCGGCCGGGCCGTGGGGAACAGGGAGGAGACGGCGGCCAGCGGCAACCCCACGCCGAAGGAGGCGAGTTGCAGCGGGAAGGACCCGAAGACGTCGGTGGATCCCGTGGCCGGGCCGATGATCAACGTGCCGACCAGGACGTACGGCATGGCGAGCGCGCCGCCGAGGATCAGATGGACCCAGCGCAGGCGCGCCCGCCGGCCGAACAGGAACCGGGCGAGCCCGATCACGCCGCCCGCCGCGCGGCCCTGGCCGAACGCTCCGCGAGGTAGTAGGCGCCGAGGGCGGCGACGAGGAAGCCGACGAGCATCTGCCCAGCGTAGACAAGGTTCATCAGCGGCGTCGGACGTTCCGCGATGTCCTCCACGGCGGCGAGGGAGGTGAGCAGGAGCCAGCCGCCCCAGCAGGCCGCGGCACCGGAGCCGACCCAGGCGAGTGCCAGCGGCACCCGGACGGGCAGGGCCCGGCCCCGCCGGAAGGCCAGCAGCAGACCCCCGGTGACGGCCGCGAGGAGAAAGACCGCGAAGAGGGCCTCCACGACGTGGAAGACGCCGGTGCGCTCCGCGGCCCGGCCCGCGCTGAGTCCGGCCGTGCCGCCGCAGGCCCAGACGAGGTGCACGGCGAGCGGCGGCAGGGCGAGCGCGGCGGCGGCGACGGCGAGGGCGCGATGGGCCGGTCCGAGGGCACCGACGGGCAACTCCCACACCCTCCCGCGCCACAGGTGCCCCCAGCGGTCGCGCGCGTAGAGCACGAAGAGGCCGCCGAGGGCGAGTCCCTGGAAGACGAACCCCGAGTACACGACGGCGAAGACCCACTCGTGCAGGAAGCCGTCGCGCCCCGGTGACCCGGCGCCCTCCGCGCCGAACGCCCTCACCACCAGCTGCGCCGGGAACCCCGCCGTGATCGGCGCGAGCAGCCCGGTGGCGACCCAGACGGGGAACGCCAGCAGCCAGGCGGGCACCCGCAGCCCCCATGGCCGGGTCAGCACCAGCGCCAGCACGATCGCCGCGCTGTCCAGCAGCACGGTCAGGACGTTGACCACGGCCATGGTCAGGCGGTGGTCGAGCAGCGCGCTCCCGGCGGGGATCCCGAGGTGATTCCCGGCGATCCAGGCGATCTTGAGCCCGAGGTAGGGCATACAGGAGACGACGGCCACGGCGCGCAGGGCCCGCCGGGGACGGCTGAGCGGGACGGCGGGCCGGGGAGCGGCGGGTGGAGCGATCGACTGCGTCATGCGATCAGGCTCCCGTGCGGCGGCCCCGCGGCGCCTCCTGCACGCGCACGATCCGTCTCCGCCGCGCGGGGGAGACGGCCTCAGCCCTCCAGGATCAGCACCGTCTCGTCGATCTCGGCGCTCCGGGCCTGCGCGTAGCCCCGGGCGGCCGCCGCCACGCGGAACCCGCACTTCTCCAGTACCCGCAGCGACCCCGCGTTGTCCGCGGCCGCCCGGGCGTACAGCGGGCGCTCCGGCACCTCGGCGAGCAGGGCCCGCAGCGCCGCCGTGGCGATGCCCTTCCCCCAGTACGCGCGGTCGACCCAGTACGTCACCTCGCGCTCGCCCGGCGTCCCGTAGACCGCCGCGCTGCCGACCACGTCCCCGTCGGCGAGGACGGTCCGCAGCACGGCGGTCGAGGAGCGGATCCTTGCCCAGTGGGCGTCGAAGGCGTCCCGGTCGGCGGGGTCCTTCGGGGTGAAGGCCGCCATGTGCAGCGACTCCGGGTCGTTCATCTGCCGGAAGAACACCGGCAGATCGCTGTCGTGGACGGGGCGCAGTGCGACGTGCATGTGTTCAGAGCCTCCGGGTCGCGAGGGTCAGCCGGTCCCGCGCGTCGAAGAGCGCGTCCTTCACCAGTTGTTCGTGCGCCGGGGTCAGCCGGGCCACCGGCACCGAGCAGCTGATCGCGTCCCGGGCGGGCGTGCGGTAGGGGATCGCCACGCCGAAGCAGCGCAGCCCCAGCGTGTTCTCCTCGCGGTCCACGGCGAAACCCTGCTCGCGCACCTGGTGCAGCTCCTCGATGAGCTTCTCCCGGTCGGTGATCGTGTTCTCGGTCAGCGCGGGCAGCGTCTCCGGGAGCATCGTGCGGACCTGCTCGTCGGAGTACGTGCTCAGCAGCGCCTTGCCGAGGGACGTGGAGTGCGCGGGCAGCCGGCGGCCGACCCGGGTGAAGGGCCGCAGGTAGTGCTGGGACTGCCGGGTGGCGAGGTAGACGACGTTCGTGCCGTCGAGTCGGGCGAGGTGGATCGTCTCGGTGGTGTCGTCCGAGAGCCGGTCCAGCGTCGGGCGGGCCGCCGCCACGACCTCGTCGCCGTCGATGTACGACGTGCCGACGAGCAGCGCCCGTACGCCGATGCCGTACCGCGTGCCCGTCGCGTCGGTCTCCACCCAGCCGAGCTCGACCAGGGTGCGCAGCAGCATGTACAGGCTGGACTTGGGATACCCGACCGCCTCCTGGACCGCCGCGAGGGAGTGCATACCGGGGCGCCCGGCGAAGTGTTCGAGCAGTTCAACCGTCCGCACAGCGGACTTGACCTGCGCCCCGCCGCCCGTCTCGCCAGCCGACATCGCCCTTGACCCCTTCGTTCGTCGGGAAATGGTCTCCCCAGCATATTCACCATCAAAGACAGTGTTCAGTATATCGAACGCCCCTGGTGGGTGACCCCCGTACTGCGCCATGACATGTGTGGAGGGACCCGCGGTGGCAGCAGCGCCAGTCTGGAGTGTCGCCCCCCGAACCGGGAAGCAGCGCGAGCAGGTTGCGGTGGAGGCCACAGCCCAGGAGGTCGACGCCGCCGTCCGTGCCGTGCACGAGGTCCGCGGTTCCCTCGCGGACCGTACCGTGCTCGCCGCCTTCCTGCGCAGCGCCGCCGACAGGCTGGAGGCGGCCCGGGACTCCCTCGTCGAGACCGCCGACGCC
Source organism: Streptomyces sp. NPDC058741 (assembly GCF_042746715.1). Classification (NCBI taxonomy): domain Bacteria; kingdom Bacillati; phylum Actinomycetota; class Actinomycetes; order Kitasatosporales; family Streptomycetaceae; genus Streptomyces; species Streptomyces sp. NPDC058741. The sequence continues at coordinate 53,393 of NZ_JBHYQH010000037.1, forward strand.
GAGACCGCGCTCGGCCCGGTCCGGCTGACCGGCGAACTCGCCCGCACCTGCCACCAGCTGCGGGCCTTGGCCGGCATCGTCGACGAGGGCGCCTTCCTCGACGTCGTCATCGACCACCCCGACGACACCGCGGTCCCGCCCGTCCCGGACCTGCGCCGCTACAAGGTGCCCCTCGGCGTCGTCGCCGTCTACTCGGCGTCGAACTTCCCCTTCGCCTTCTCGGCCCCGGCGGCGACACCGCCAGCGCCCTCGCGGCCGTGTCCCGTCGTCGTCAAGGCCCACCCGGACCACCCGGCGCTGTCCGAGTACGCCGCCAGGTGCTGCGCCGCGCCGCCGCCCGGCACGGCATCCCCGACGGCGTCCTCGGCCTGGTGCACGGCTTCGCGGCCGGCGTCGAGCTGATCGAGCACCCGCTGGTCGCGGGAGGACGTCGTCGCGCTGCACGCGCGGGTCCGGGCGACGTACCACCCGGACGGGGTGCCCGAGGACGGCACCGACTGGCTCGCCGCCTGGCGCGACGCCCTCGTACGGACGGCCGGCCGGGTGCTGTGCGTCGTCGAGGAGGGACGCCTCATCGCCCTGGCCTCCTTCCGCACCCCCGAGGGCGGACCGGCGGACACGGTGAAGCCGTACCAGTTCCACGTCGACCCCGGCCACTGGCGCCGGGGCGTCGGCGCCGCCCTGCACACGGCCTGCGTCGCGCAGTGGCGTGCCGACGGCCGGCGCGCGGCCGTCCTCGACGTCCACGTGGACAACCTGCGCGCAGGCCTTCTACGCGCGTCAGGGCTGGACGCCGGACCCGGAGCACCCGCCCGCCGACGGCGACCACCACCGGTGCCTGCGCTTCACCGTGCCCGGGGAATGAACACCACTGCTTGAACGCTCATGCACACGGCGGAGGCGGCCCCCGCCCCCTGAGACCCGGAGAGAGCCGAGACATGCGCGTCGAGATCTGGAGCGACATCGCCTGCCCCTGGTGCTACGTGGGCAAGGCCCGCTTCGAGAAGGCGCTCGCGGCCTTCCCGCACCGCGACGAGGTCGAGGTGGTGCACCGCTCCTTCGAGCTCGACCCCGGCCGCGCCAAGGACGACGTCCAGCCCGTGATCACCATGCTCACCAGGAAGTACGGGATGAGCCGGGCCCAGGCCGAGGCCGGCGAGGACAACCTGGGCGCACAGGCCGCCGCAGAGGGGCTCGACTACCGCACCCGGGGCCGCGACCACGGCAGCACCTTCGACCTGCACCGGCTGCTGCACCTCGCCAAGGACCACGGCCGCCAGGAGCGGCTGCTGGACCTGATGTACCGGGCCAACTTCGCCGAGGAGCGCTCGCTGTTCGCCGAGGGCGACGAGCGGCTGGTGGAACTGGCCGTGGAGGCCGGGCTCGACGCGGAGGCCGCACGGGCGGTCCTCGCCGACCCGGGCGCCTACGCCGACGAGGTCCGTGCCGACGAGCACGAGGCCGCGCAGCTCGGCGCGAACGGGGTGCCGTTCTTCGTGCTCGACCGCACCTACGGCGTCTCCGGCGCCCAGCCCGCCGAGGTCTTCACCCGGGCCCTGACCCAGGCGTACGGCGAGCGTTCCCCGCTGACGCCCGTCGACTCGGGCGGCGCGGACGCCTGCGGCCCGGACGGCTGCGCGGTGCCCGGGCGCTGAAACCGCCAGGTCACGGGCCATCCATGAGCGCTTCTTCGCGCCACCACGCAGAAATCGGCGATGGACGGGGAGAGACGGGGGACGCAGAGTGGTCCCATGGAGACCTTCGAGAACCTCGTCCGCGCCGAGTTCACCCCCAGGCACACCTACCTGAACACCGCGAGCAACGGGCTTCTGCCCGCCCGTACCGTCACCGCCGTGCAGCGGGCGGTGCGGATGCGTGCCGAGGGCGTGCCCCTGGGGCCCCTGTACGAGGACGTGGAGGCCGCCCGCGCCTCCTTCGCCCGGCTGGCAGGCGTGCCGGCCTCGCGGGTCGCGACCGGGGCCTCGGTCGCCGAGTACGGCGCGCTGATCGCCGCCTCGCTGCCGGCCGGTGCCGAAGTCCTCACCGCGGAGGCCGACTTCGCCTCCCTGGTGAACCCCTTCCACGAGCGCGGCGACCTCAAGGTGCGGGCCGTGCCCCTGGAGCGGCTCGCCGAGTCCGTCCGGTCCGGCACCGCGCTGGTCGCGGTCAGCGCCGTCCAGTCCGCCGACGGCCGGCTCGCGGACCTGCCGGCCGTGCGCGAGGCGGCCCGGACGCACGGGGCCCGCACCTACGTCGACGCCTCCCAGTCCGCCGGGTGGCTGCCGATGGACGCCGACGCCGACGACTTCCTCGCCTCCGTGGGCTTCAAGTGGCTGCTGGGCCCGCACGGTGCCGCGTTCTGCGTCGTCCCCGAGGACTTCGGCGGGCTCACCCCGCTGCTCGCCGGCTGGGTCGCCGGGGAGGTCCCCTGGGAGAGCTGCTACGGCCCCGTCGAGGAACCCGCCCGCTCCGCACGGCGGTTCGACGTCAGCCCGTCCCTCTTCAGCCATGCCGGGCTGCGCGCCTCGCTGGAGCTGATCGAGGAGATCGGCGTCGACGCCGTGCACGCCCACGACGTGGCCCTCGCGGACCGCTTCCGGGACGGGCTCGCCGTGCTGGGCCACGCGCCGGTGCCCGCACCGGGCTCGGCCGTCGTGTCGGTGCCGGGCCTCGGCCACCGGCAGGCGGAGCTGAGCGCGGCGGGCATCGAGGTGTCCGACCGGGCCGGGAACCTGCGTGCCGCGTTCCACCTCTACAACACGGCCGACGACGTCGACCGGCTCCTGGACGCCCTGCGGGCATGAGAAGACCGGGTGGGGCCTCCCGTCCCACACGAGGAGGCCCCACCCGGCAGATCACATGTGACCTGCGGTCACTCCACCGCCGTCACAGGTCACTTCACGGGCGTGAAGTCCCGCGTCCCGATGGCGTGTCCTCCGGGGGACTACCCCCGGACCCCCGGCTCTCGGGGGCGTCACTTCACGGGCGTGAAGTCCCGCGCCCCGATGGCGTGTCCTCCGGGGGACTACCCCCGGACCCCCGGCTCTCGGGGGCGTCACTTCACCGGCGTGAAGTCCCGCGCCCCGATGAACTCCGGGCGCCGCACCGGCGCCGCGAACGGCTCGACCGCCGTGTTCTCCACGCTGTTGAACACGATGAACACGTTGCTGCGCGGGAACGGCGTGATGTTGTCGCCGGAGCCGTGCATGCAGTTGCAGTCGAACCAGGTCGCCGAACCGGCCTTGCCGGTGAACAACTTGATGCCGTGCTCGGTGGCGTACCGGGTCAGCGCCTCGTCCGACGGGGTGCCCGCCTCCTGCATCTGCAGCGACTTCTTGTAGTTGTCCTTCGGCGTGGCCCCCGCGCACCCGAGGAACGTCTTGTGCGACCCCGGCATGATCATGAGCCCGCCGTTGGTGTCGTAGTTCTCGGTCAGCGCGATCGAGACCGACACCGTGCGCATCCGCGGCAGACCGTCCTCGGCGTGCCACGTCTCGAAGTCCGAGTGCCAGTAGAAGCCGCTCGCCCCGAAGCCCGGCTTGACGTTGATCCGCGACTGGTGGACGTAGACGTCCGAGCCGAGGATCTGCCGCGCCCGGCCGACGACCCGCTCGTCACGGACCAGCCGGGCGAACACCTCGCTGATCTTGTGCACCTCGAAGACCGAGCGGATCTCCTGCGACTTCGGCTCGACGATCGAGCGCTCGTCGGCCCGGACGTCCTGGTCGTTGACCAGCCGGTTCAGCTCGTTGCGGTAGACGGCGACCTCGTCCTCCGTGATGAGCTCCTCGACGGCGAGGAACCCGTCACGCTCGAACGACAGCAGGTCCGCCGGGGAGACCGGGCCGGGGGCGTCGGGCGCGCCCCAGACGACCGGGTCCTGCCGCGGGGTGAGCACCTCGGTGGCGCCGCGACTGGGGTAGAGGTCGGGGATACCGGTGGTGGTGTCGGTGGAGGCGGTCATACGGACGTCACGCCTCCTCGGTGAGCAGCGGGTACACGCCGTTCTCGTCGTGGTCCTCCCGGCCGGTCACGGGCGGGTTGAACACGCAGAGGCAGCGGAAGTCCTGCCTGACCCGCAGCGTGTGCCTCTCGTGCCCGTCCAGGAGGTACATGGTGCCGGGCGTGATGGTGTGCTTCTGCCCGGTCTCGTGGTCGGTCAGCTCGGCCTCGCCCTCCACGCAGACGACGGCCTCGATGTGGTTCGCGTACCACATCGACGTCTCCGTACCCGCGTAGAGGATCGTCTCGTGCAGGGAGAAACCGACCTTCTCCTTGGCGAGGACGATGCGTTTGCTCTCCCACGTGCCGGACGCCGCCTTCACGTGCCGGTCGGTACCTTCGATCTCCTTGAACGAACGGACAATCACGGTGCTGCGATGCCTCCTAGGTGGGTGGTGCCTCGTGGTCAGGCGGTCTCGCGGACGGCGCGGGCCAGCGTGGTCAGGCCCTCGTCCAGCTCCTCGGGGGTGATCGTGAGCGCCGGGAGCAGCTTCACGACCTCGCTCTCCGGGCCGGACGTCTCGATGAGCAGCCCGAGTTCGAAGGCACGCCTGGCGACCTTGCCGGCGCGGGCCTTGTCGTGGAACTCCATGCCCCACACCAGGCCGCGGCCCCGGTACTCCTTGACGTCGGCCAGGTTCTCCTCAGTGATGGAGATCAGCGCCTGCTCGACCTGCTCGCCGCGCTTGCGGGTCTGCTTCTCCATCGCCGAGCCGTCGGCCCAGTACGCCTCCAGCGCGGCGGTCGCCGTGACGAAGGCGGGGTTGTTGCCGCGGAAGGTGCCGTTGTGCTCACCGGGCTCCCAGACGTCCAGCCCCGGCTTGAACAGGCACAGCGACATGGGCAGGCCGTAGCCGCTGATCGACTTCGAGACGGTGACGATGTCCGGCACGATGCCCGCCTCCTCGAAGGAGAAGAAGGCGCCGGTACGGCCGCAGCCCATCTGGATGTCGTCGACGATCAGCAGCATGTCCTGCCGCTCGCACAGGTCTGCCAGCGCGCGCAGCCACTCGGGCCGGGCCACGTTGATGCCGCCCTCGCCCTGCACGGTCTCGACGATCACGGCGGCCGGCTTGTTCAGGCCGGAGCCCTGGTCCTCCAGGAGCCGCTCGAACCACAGGAAGTCCGGTACCTGGCCGTCGAAGTAGTTGTCGAACGGCATCGGCGTGCCGTGCACCAGCGGGATACCGGCGCCGGCCCGCTTGAAGGCGTTGCCGGTCACGGCCAGCGAGCCCAGCGACATGCCGTGGAAGGCGTTGGTGAAGGACACGATCGCCTCGCGTCCCTTCACCTTCCGCGCGAGCTTCAGCGCGGACTCCACGGCGTTGGTGCCGGTCGGGCCCGGGAACATGACCTTGTACGGCAGGTCGCGCGGGCGCAGCAGCAGGTTCTGGAAGGACTCCAGGAAGTTGCGCTTGGCCGTCGTCGACATGTCGAGCCCGTGCGTGACGCCGTCGCGCTCCAGGTAGTCCATCAGCGCGCGTTTCAGGACGGGGTTGTTGTGCCCGTAGTTCAGTGACCCCGCTCCGGCGAAGAAGTCGAGGTACTCATGGCCGTCCTCGTCGTACATACGGCTGCCCACCGCACGGTCGAAGACGGTGGGCCAGCCGCGGCAGTAGCTGCGAACCTCGGACTCCAGGGTCTCGAAGACGCTCAGGTCGGGCTGGGTGATGGTCACGACGGATCGCTCCTAGGGGCGTGGCGGAAGTCTGGCGGAAGAGGGCGGGAAGTCAGCGGGGCAGCGGGCCGATGCGGTACAGGACCTCGGGGTCGTGCGGCCCGTCGGGGAACAGGCCCGTTCCGAACAGCACCTCGCGCTCCAGTCGCGCGCCGTGCCGTTCGGCGAACGAGGTGAACAGGCGTTCCGAGGCGGTGTTGCCCGGGGTGATGGTGGTCTCCACCGTCGTCACCCCGCGCTCGGCGGCGGTCCGTGCGACCAGACCGTCGAGCAGCGCCGCGGCCAGACCGCGCCCGCGGTGTGCCTCGTCCACCGCGACCTGCCACACCAGCAGGGTGTGCGGGCTGTCCGGCCGCACGTACCCGGTGATGAAGCCCATCGGCTCGCCGTGCTCGTCACGGGCGACGGCCGATGTGGCGGCGAAGTCCCGGCACCACAGCAGATAGCTGTAGGACGAGTTCACGTCGAGAACCTTCGAGTCCTTCGCCATCCGCCACAGTGCGGCACCGTCAGCCGTCGTGGGGCGGTCGATTTGCAGCTCTGCTTGTACGGCGGTCATGCAAATTGAACTTACCCAGCGAAATTCAAAATTGCATCGTCGATCGGCCTTACATATCGGCCTGGTCTGTGTTATCGCGCGAGCGCGAGGCGTGGCCGACGAGGGCGGTGATGTGTCTGATTTTGACCGGATAATCCTGGGTAAAATGGTCACGGTGTGTAACGCGTCACAGTCACACAATCCCCCGTCAGATCTGCGCGAATTACCTCGCGGAGTGCTCTCGAAATCCGTGCGTTTAGGAGCCGGAAAAGCGGGCAGAAGAATACGGGAAGCTGTTCTCGAAAGAATTAATGATTGTGTTCCAGCTTACACGGAGATGGCTCGGAAAGTGCGAGGAATTCAAGCTCCCGTCACTCCGTCGATGCGTTCCCGCAGGAGATCGGCGTGACCGTTGTGCCGCGCGTACTCCTCGATCATGTGGATGAGCACCCATCGCACGCTGACCTCCATGCCGGGCACCGGCCCCTCGGCGACCCGGCCGACGTGGTCCAGCGGCAGCCCGGCGCACAGCTCCCGCCCCCGCTCGATCTCCCGTCGCCAGATGCCGAGCGCCTCCGCCAGCCCCCGCCCGTGACTCAGGGCGTACCCGGTCGGGTCCTCGAAGACGGGCGGCACCTCGACGCCAGCGGCCACCCGCTGGAACCAGTTCCGCTCGACCTCGGCGAGGTGCTGCACCAGCCCGAGCAGGGTCAGCTCCGACGGCTCGGCCGACGCGATCCGCACCTGCGCGTCGTCCAGCCCCGCGCACTTCAGCGCCAGGGTGGCCCGATGGAAGTCGAGCCAGCTCTCGAGCATCGCCCGCTCGTCGCCGGTGAGACGGGGCACGGGCCTGCCGTCGGGGAGGGCCGGGGTACCGGAAGGTGTGTCGGTCGTCATACGGGGAGCATGGCACGCACCACTGACAGCGACCGGTCCAAGACCACAGCCGCGTGCCCCCGGCCCTCCGATCCGGGCCCCGGGCGGGCAGTGATGGGTTCGGACCTGGTGCGCGGCGGGCGGGCCGTGATGGTTTCGGACGCGGTGCGCGGCGGGCGGGCAGTGATGGTTTCGGACGCGGTGCGCGGCGGGCGGGCCGTGATGGTTGGAACGGGCACACGCCGAGGGCACTGTGACGGAGGACACGGCGGAGGCCCTCGCCTACCTCGTGGACCCGTTCGACCTGGTCAGCGAGGTCCCCGGGGTCGAGCTCCAGCAGGCCTCCTGGAGTGCCGAGCGGATCGACTACGACCCCGACGCGCCGGATCGGACCTGGTGCGCGGCGGGCGTGCACTGATGTCCGCGGACCTGGTGCGCTGCGGGCGTGCACCGAGGGCCGCGGACCCGGTGCGCCACCGCCCCGCGCCCACCCCAGCGGCCCCGGACGGCCTACCGCCAGGCGTCCTCGGCCGCGCGCAACGCCCCTTCGACGTCCACGGACAGCCCCGCCTCGGAGAGTGCGGCCCCCAGCGCCGCGAGGCTCGCCCGCACCGCCCCCGGAGTCGCGTCGGGGCCGTAGTGGTTGACCCGGATCATCTCCTTGGCCAGCGCACCCCCGCCCGCGGCGAGCGGCACCGCCGGATCCGCCTCGAGCGCCCGCGCCACCAGCTCCGACGCGACCACCCCGGAGGGCGCCCGCAGCGTCGTCGCGACGGGGGCCGCGTCCCGGGCCTCGTACACGTACGGCTCCAGCCCGCCGCCGAGCGCGATCGCCCCGGCCCGCGTCGCGGCGGCGGCCGATGCGTGCCGGGCCATCACCGCGTCCGGCCCGGCCGCCTCGATCCGCTCCACGCACGCCTCCAGCGCCAGCATCTCCAACTGCGCGGGCGCGTGCAGCAGCGCCTTGCGGCCGCCGTCGATCCACCGCTCCTTCCAGTCGAGGAGCGACAGGTACGACCGCCGCGGCGCATGCGGGTTCGCCGCCATCCGGGCCCAGGCCCGCTCGCTCACCGACACCGCCGACACCCCGGCCGGCCCGCCCATCGCCTTCTGCGCCCCGATGACGCACAGGTCCACGCCCCACGCGTCCGGCAGCACCGGCTCGGCCCCGATGGAGGCCACCGCGTCCAGGTAGAACACCGCCCCGTGCGCCCGCACCACCTCGGCGATGGCGGCGACCGGGTTGGTGTTGCCGGTCGCCGCCTCCGCGTGCACCAAGGACACGAAGTCGATCTCCGGGTGCTCGGCGAAGGCCCCCTCGATCTGCTCGGCCGTCACCGCGGTGCGGAAGGGCACCGCCAGATCGATCACCGTCGCGCCGCAGTCCCGCAGCCAGTCGCCGAAGGTCTGCCCGTAGGGACCCGTGATGACGTTGAGCGCGGTCGTGCCCGGGCCGGCCGCGGCGCGGATCGCGCCCTCCAGCGGCAGCAGCGCCTCGCCCTGCATGATCACGACGTCCTGCTCGGTACTCAGCAACCGCGCCACACGGTCCTCGATCGCGGCGAAGTGCTCCGCGCCGAGCGGGGCCAGGTCCAGAAACGGGTGCGTCACGGCAGTGCTCTCTTCACTCACAGGTTCGACGGCATCGAGGGTAACGGGCGGGTACCACGCCCCAGGGAGCCGAGGCCCGCGATACCCGGCCCCCTTCAGAACGCGTCCGGCGGCTCACTAAGGTGCGGTGCATGAGCGATCACGCGGTGCTGCACGTGAAGGGGCGGGTGCTCGTCGGACCCGAGGACGTCCGCGACGAGCTGTGGGTGGTCGACGGCCGGGTCTGCCACGACCGTCCCGCCGGTGCCCGCGACATCCGCACCGTCAGCGGCTGGGCCCTGCCCGGCCTCGTCGACGCCCACTGCCACGTCGGACTCGACCGGCACGGCCCCGTCCCCGAGGACGTCGCCGAGAAGCAGGCGCTGACCGACCGGGACGCGGGCACCCTGCTGATCCGTGACGCCGGCTCGCCCTCCGACACCCGCTGGATCGACGACCGCGAGGACCTCCCGAAGATCATCCGCGCCGGGCGGCACATCGCCCGCACCCGGCGCTACATCCGCAACTACGCGTGGGAGATCGAGCCCGAGGACCTGGTCGCCTACGTCGCCCAGGAGGCCCGGCGCGGCGACGGCTGGGTCAAGCTCGTCGGCGACTGGATCGACCGCGACCTCGGGGACCTGTCGGCCTGCTGGCCGCGCGGGGCGGTTCAGGCGGCGATCGCGGAGGCACACCGGCTGGGCGCCCGGGTCACCGCGCACTGCTTCGCGGAGGACTCGCTGCGCGACCTCGTCGAGGCGGGCATCGACTGCATCGAGCACGCCACGGGCCTGACCGAGGACCTCGTCCCGCTGTTCGCCGAGCGGGGCGTGGCCATCGTGCCGACCCTGGTCAACATCGCGACCTTCCCGCAGCTCGCCGCCGGCGGCGAGAGCAAGTTCCCCCGCTGGTCGGCCCATATGCGCCGGCTCCACGAACGCCGCTACGACACCGTGCGCAGCGCCTACGACGCCGGCATCCCGGTCTTCGTCGGCACGGACGCCGGCGGCGGTCTCGCCCACGGGCTCGCGGCGGCCGAGGTCGGCGAACTGGTCACCGCCGGCATCCCGCCCGTCGAGGCCCTCGCGGCCGGCACCTGGGCGGCCCGCGCCTGGCTCGGCCGCCCGGGCCTGGACGAGGGCGCCCCGGCCGACCTGGTCGTCTACGACGAGGACCCGCGCGCGGACGTCCGCGTGCTGACGGCGCCGCGCCGGGTGGTGCTGAACGGGCGCGTGGTGGGGTGACCGCACGGGTGACGGCGGGGAACGCCTGTCCCGGAGGATTCGAAAGCATCCACGGTCTCACCCCGATGGAGTGAAGCGGCGTCGGATCGCTGACGCCGTGCGCGCGGTGCGGCGATTCTTTGCGGGTCCCGAGCCTGTCACTCCTGGAGTCCCCACCGTGAACAGCACTTCCTTCGCCCTGCCCGCACGTCGGCTGGCGACCGTCGCGACGGCCGCCGTCCTCGCCGCCGGGCCCCTGACCTTCACCGGCGTGAGCCCGGCGCACGCCACCGGCGACCACGGGCGCGCGAGCGCCGCCGTCCTGCGTACCGGCCTGGACGTCTCGCTGCTGAACAAGCCGGTGAACGTCCCGCTCGCCGTCTCCCTCAACGAGGTCCGGGCTCCGCGGAGCGCCGAGAAGACCGCGCTGACCGCCGCCCTGGACGCGGTGGACGGCGGCCGGCCCTTCAGCGTGCTGCGGGCCGAGGCGGCCGAGGCGAGGGCCACGACGTCCGCCGCCAAGGCCGAGGCGAGCACCACCCTGGCCCACGCCCGGCTCCATGTCCCCGGCCTGCCCCTGCTGTCGGTCGTCGAGGTCGAGCAGGTCACCGCGAGGGCCACCTGCGAGGCCGGGAGGAGGCCGTTCGCCACGACCGGCCTGCCGGGTTCGGTGACCGTGCTCGGCCAGCGCGTCGAGCTCACCGCGAACGGCCCGACGGACGTCAAGGTGCCCGGCGTCGGCGAGGTGCGCCTCGACCTCTCCAACACCCGGACCACGACCCGCTCGGCCGCCGCGACCGCGCTCGAACTCAAGGTGTCCGTCGCCCCGTTGAAGCTCAACGTCGCGAAGGTCGACGGTACGCTCACCCTGGCCGAGGCCACCTGCACGACACCGCGACCGGCCGCCTCCGCCCGGCCGCGGCCCGCACCGGACGCCTCGGCCGGGCCGTCGGACCCGGCCGTCGGCGTCAGGGCGCAGGGCCCACCCGCCGCGGAGGCGAACCTGGCCGAGACCGGCGGCAGTGCGAAGACGCCGTATCTCGTCGGCGCGGCGGCGGTGCTGCTGGCCGCGGGCGGGGGAGCGGTGCTCCTGGCGCGGCGCCGCAGCCGAGGTCGGCGGGTATCGCGCGGCTCTGGGTCCGGCCTCAGGGCCGCAGCGCCACCTCCAGCGCGCGCAGGAAGCCGTCCGTCGTCGTCCGGTCCCTCACCGCCAGCCGCAGCCACTCCTCGTCCAGGCCGGGGAAGGTGTCCCCGCGGCGCACGGCCCAGCCGAGGTCGCGCAGGCGCCGGCGTACGGCGGCCGCGTCCGGCACGCGGATCAGCAGGAACGGGCCGTGCGCGGGGCCGGCCACGCGCAGGCCGGCCGGGGCGAACCCGGCCAGGCCCGCCAGGAGACGGGCGCGGTCCGCGGCGATGCGGTCGGCCGCCTGCGCCGCCTCCGCCAGCGCCCGTGGCCCCACGCACGCCTCGGCCGCCACCAGTGCCGGTGTGGACACCGGCCACAGCGGCTGCGCCCGCTCCAGGTCCCCTACCGTCTCCGGCGCCGCCAGCACGTATCCGATCCGCAGCCCGGCCAGTCCCCACGTCTTGGTCAGGCTGCGCAGCACCACGAGACCCGGCACGTCGGTCCGGCCCGCCAGGGCCTCGGGCTCTCCCGGAACCGCGTCCATGAACGCCTCGTCCACCACCAGCACCCGCCCGGGCCGTGCGAGGGAGGCGATCGCGTCCGCCGGGTGCAGCACCGAGGTCGGGTTCGTCGGATTGCCGATCACGACGAGGTCGGCGTCCTCGGGAACGGCCGCCGGGTCCAGCCGGAAGCCGTCCCGCTCGCGCAGCAGCACCCGGCCGACCGTGTGCCCCGCGTCCCGCAGCGCCGCCTCCGGCTCGGTGAACTGGGGGTGCACCACGACCGGCCGCCGTACCCGCAGGGCCCGGGCGAGCAGCACGAACGCCTCCGCGGCACCCGCCGTCAGCAGCACCCGTTCCACCGGCAGCCCGTGCCGCGCGGCCACGGCCGCCCGTGCGGCCCGACCGTCCGGGTAGGCGGCCAGCGAGGTGAGCGACGCGGCGATGTGCTCCCGCAGCCACGCCGGCGGGGTGTCCGAGCGGACGTTGACGGCGAGGTCGACGAGCCTGGTGCCGTCGTCACGGACCTCGGCGTCTCCGTGGTGCCGCAGGTCGTGCCCGCTCCGCATGGGGGGGAGAGGGTCCGTGAGGGGAGAGGCGGGGCCGCCGTCGTGGTCCGGGGCGGCCACGGGCGCCGGGGCGGCCGAGGGGTGCGGGCGGGCCTCACCGCCCCGCAGCGCGACGGCGCAGGTCGCCCTCGCGGACTTGCGCTTGGGGACGAGCAGTTCACCGCCGCCCCGCAGCGCCGCGGCCTCCGCGACGGAGGGCGTGCCGACCGCGGCGAGCGGCACGCCGGACGGGCCGGGCACGCTCACCCGGCCCAACTCCCCGGCGTCATAGGCCACCAGGGGCACCCCGAGCCGCCGTGCCGTCTCCATGATGCCGGGCTCGCCGGCCTTGCCGGTGACGGTGGCGAGTTCGGCGACGGCCGCGGCGGGCAGCCCTGCCTCCCGCAGAGCGCCCTCGACCAGCGCGAGCACCTCCTCGGCGGCGACGCCCTTCGACGCCCCGACCCCGACGACCACGCCTTCCTCGCCGCGCACCGGTGAGGAGACCCCGGAGCCGGCCGGTCCGCTGCTCACGACGTCCGGCACCTTTCCACGAACCGGAGGGCGACGCCGGGTTCGGCCGCCCAGTGCGTGTGCAGGTAGCTGGCGTGCACGCCGCCCCGCACGAACCCCTCGACCCGCGGCCGGGGGGTGCGCAGGCCCCAGGCGGGTTCCGCGCCCGCGCCCGGCTCCACCACGGTGCGGTGGAACTCGTGACCCCGCATCCGGGTCCCCGCCGCCGCGAGCACACTGTCGCCCACGGCCACCGCGTCCCGGTACCCCAGGGTGAGCCGCTCCGTCATCCGCGCCCCGGCGTCCAGCACCCCGCACATCGGCAGCCCGTCCAGCTCCCGGCACAGATACAGCAGCCCGGCGCACTCGGCGGCGACCGGCGCCCCGCCGTCCGCCAGCACGGCGACGGCCTTGCGCAGCGGTTCGTTGGCGGACAGCTCGGAGGCGTACACCTCCGGGAACCCGCCCCCGATCACCAGCCCCCCGGTGCCCTCGGGCAGGTCCTCGTCCCGCAGCGGGTCGAACGGCACGACCTCGGCACCGGCGGCGGCCAGCAGCTCGGCGTGCTCGGCGTAGGAGAACGTGAACGCCTCACCGCCGGCCACCGCGATCCTCGGCGCCCCTCCCCGGCGCGGGCCCCGCGTCCCCTCCGCGCCGGTCGGGTGGGCGGCGGACGACGAGACCGCCTCGGCCGCGTCCCACGCCGTGCACGACAGCGTGCCCGCACCGCGCGCCAGCGCCTCCAGCGCGTCGAGATCGCACCCGGCCGTGACCTGCGCGGCCATCGCCTCGACGGCCTCCACGGCCGCCCCGCGCCGCTCGGCGACCGGCACCAGACCCAGGTGCCGCGACGGCGTGTCCACCTGCGCGACCCGCCGCAGCACGCCGAGGACGGGCACCCCGACCTGCTCCAGGGCCTCCCGCAGCAGCTCCTCGTGCCGGTCGGTCGCGACCTTGTTCAGGATCACGCCCCCGACCCGCACCTCCGGGTCCCAGGACACGAACCCGTGCACCAGCGCCGCCACCGACCGGGACTGCGACGACGCGTCCACGACCAGCACCACCGGCGCCCGCAGCAGCTTCGCCACATGCGCCGTGGACGCCAGCTCACCCTGCCCGGCGACCCCGTCGTACAGCCCCATCACGCCCTCGACGACGGCGATGTCGCAGCCCCGCGCCCCGTGCAGGAACAGCGGCCCGACCCGCTCCGGGCCGCACAGGTACGCGTCCAGGTTCCGTCCCACCCGCCCGGTCGCGAGGGCGTGGTAGCCGGGGTCGATGTAGTCCGGCCCGACCTTGTGCGGGGACACGGCGAGCCCTCGCGCGGCGAACGCGGCCATCAGCCCCGTGGCGACGGTCGTCTTCCCGCTCCTCGACGCGGGCGCGGCGACGACCAGCCGGGGCACGGACGAGGCGGACGACGAGGAGGGGCTCACCACTCGATGCCCCTCTGCCCCTTCTGCCCGGCGTCCATCGGATGCTTGACCTTGGACATGTCGGTCACCAGATCCGCGAAGGCGACGAGCCCCTCCGGCGCGTTCCGCCCGGTGATCACGACGTGCTGGGTGCCCGGCCTCTCTCGCAGCACCTCGACGACCTCACCGGTGTCGATCCACCCCCAGTGCAGGGGGTAGGCGAACTCGTCCAGCACGTACAGCCGGTACGTCTGCGCCGCAAGGTCGCGCTTGACCTGCTCCCAGCCCTCCCGGGCCTTCTCCTCGTTCGTGGAGTTGTCGCCCTGCAGGCCGCGCTGCACCCACGACCAGCCCTCGCCCATCTTGTGCCAGGCGACGGATCCGCCCTGCCCGCTGTCGCCCAGCACCCGCAGCGCGTTCTCCTCGCCGACCTTCCACTTCGCCGACTTCACGAACTGGAACACCCCGATCGGCCAGCCCTGGTTCCAGGCCCGCAGAGCGAGCCCGAAGGCGGCCGTCGACTTGCCCTTGCCGACGCCCGTGTGGACCATGACGAGCGGCCGGTTCCGCCGCTGCCTGGTCGTCAGTCCGTCGTCCGGGATGACACTCGGCTGTCCCTGCGGCATTACGCGGCCCTCCTCGAAGTCCCCTGCACATCCCTGACCAGCCCGGCGATCGAGTCGGCCCGCAGCTCGTCCAACGTGACGGCCGTGCCGCCCAGTTCACCGGCGAGCTGACCGGCGAGCCCCAGCCGCACCGGCCCCGTCTCGCAGTCCACGACGACCGACGCCACACCCTCGGCGGCGAACAGCCGGGCGGCCCGCTCGGCCAGCGCGACCGGCTCGGGGCCGCCGGTGGCCCGCCCGTCCGTGACCACCACCAGCAGCGGCCGCCGCGCCGGATCCCGCAGCCGCTCCACGCGCAGCACGTCGTGCGCGCGCAGCAGCCCTTCGGCCAGCGGCGTCCGGCCGCCGGTCGGCAGCGACTCCAGCCGGGCCGCCGCCGCGTCCACGGACGAGGTCGGTGGCAGCGCGACGTCCGCGCCCCGGCCCCGGAACGTCACCAGCCCCACCTTGTCCCGCCGCTGGTAGGCGTCCAGCAGCAGCGACAGCACGGCCCCCTTCACGGCGCTCATCCGCTGCCGCGCCGCCATCGAGCCGGAGGCGTCGACGGCGAACAGCACGAGATTGCCCTCGCGTCCCTCACGGGTGGCCTGCCGCAGATCGTCCCGGCGCACCACCAGCCCCGGCCCGGAGCGCCCGCGTGCCCGCTGGTGCGGGGCGGCGGCCTGCACGGTCGCCGCCAGGTGCAGCCTGGTCAGCGCGCCCTTAGGCCTGCGGGCCCCGGTCGTCCGCCCGTGCTCGGTCCGCGCCCGCGAACGCCGCCCGGCGGCGCCCTCGCCGATCCCGGGCACGCTCAGCACCTTGGTGCGGAACGGCTCGCAGGCCTGCACGGCCGACTGCTCACCCGCTCCCGAGGGCTGCGGCTGCCCGCCCTCCCCGGGCGGGGGTGGCGGCACCTCCGCGTCAGCGCCCTGCGGCGCGTCACCGGGCTGCGGCTGCCCGCCGCCCCCGCCGCCGGGCCCGTCCGGGCCGGGGTCCGGGTCCTGGTCCGTGTCCTGACCGGGGTCCGAGTCCGGGTCCTGACCGGGCTCCGGGTCCGGGTCGTCGCCGGAGAACTCCTCCAGCGTCCGGTCCAGCCTGTCCTCGTCCAGGCCCGGCGCGTCGAAGGGGTTGCGCCGCCGCCGGTGCGGCAGCGCGAGCAGCGCGGCCTGCCGGACGTCCTCCGCGAGCACGTCCGTACGCCCCGCCCAGGCCGCCAGGGCCGTGGCCGTCCGCGCCATCACGATGTCGGCGCGCATGCCGTCCACCTCGAACGCCGCGCAGGTCGCCGCGATCTGCCGCAGTGCCCCGTCGCCCAGCCGCACCGACGGCAGCAGCTCCCGCGCCGCGACGATCCGCGCCCGCACTCCGGTCTCCTCGTCGGCCCAGCGGGCGGCGAAGGCGGCCGGGTCGTCGTCGTAGGCCAGCCGCCGTCGGACGACCTCGACCCGCTGCTCCGGCTCCCGGGAGGCCGCGACCTCCACGGTCAGCCCGAACCGGTCGAGCAACTGCGGCCGCAGCTCTCCCTCTTCGGGGTTCATGGTGCCTACCAGCAGGAACCGGGCGGCGTGCCGGACGGAGACGCCCTCGCGTTCGACGTACGAGGCGCCCATCGCCGCCGCGTCCAGCAGCAGGTCGACCAGGTGGTCGTGCAGGAGGTTGACCTCGTCGACGTAGAGGATCCCGCGGTGCGCGTCGGCGAGCAGGCCCGGATCGAAGGCCTTCACACCCTCCGAGAGCGCCCGTTCGATGTCCAGCGCCCCCACCAGCCGGTCCTCGGAGGCGCCGACGGGCAGCTCGACCATGCGCGCCGCCCGGGTCTCGGACGCCCCCGCCTCGTGCGGCCCGTCCGGGCAGCCGGGGTCGGGAGAGGCGGGGTCGCAGGAGAACCGGCAGCCGGAGACGACGTCCAGCGCGGGCATCAGCGCCGACAGCGCCCGCACGGCCGTCGACTTGGCGGTGCCCTTCTCGCCGCGCACCAGCACACCGCCGACCGCCGGTGACACGGCGTTCAGCAGCAGCGCGAGCCGTAGATCGTCCTGGCCCACCACGGCCGTGAACGGAAACGGGGTGGTCACTTGTCGTCGCCCTCCAAGGTGCCTACGAGTTCGGGATGAGACGCCGCCCGCGGCCGCCGGCGCGGCGCGCCGGGCCCGGGTCCGGCCGCCTCCGGCCGCCGCCCGGCAC
>NZ_JBHYQH010000038.1:0-67454 GCF_042746715.1 Streptomyces sp. NPDC058741
GGGCGAGCGTTCTGTGGGCCCTCTTGCGCGACAACAGGGTGTTCACCCCCGAGCTGCCGGTCGCGCAGGCGGCTTGACTTCGTCATTGAGACTCCTCCTGTCGTAGGTGCGCCGCGACCACCAGCTGGCCGAGGGCCAGCCCGCCGTCGTTGGGCGGGACTTCGCCGTGGCGCAGCACCGCGAAGCCGTCCTCGGTCAGCAGCCGCGCGCACTCCTCCTCCAGCAGGGCGTTGGCGAACACCCCGCCGCTGAGCGCGACGGTGGCCAGTCCGGTCTCCTGACGTGCCCGCCGGCAGACCGAGGCGACGGCCCGCGCGACGCCGCGGTGGAAGCGGGCGGCCAGCACGGGTGCCGGGACGCCCCGTCGCAGATCGGCCACCAGCGCGCGCAGCACGGGTGCCGGGTCGAGGCCGGCGGCGAAGGCGTAGGCCGAGGGGTCGGCGTCCCAGGAGGCCGCGGCCGCGGCCTCCAGTTCCAGCGCGGCCTGGGCCTCGTATCCCGCCCGGTGGCAGACGCCCACGAGGGACGACACGGCGTCGAAGAGCCGCCCCATGCTGGAGGTCGCCACACAGGCCAGACCGCTCGACAGCTGCCGCCCCAGAACGGCCCGTTCGTCGGGCGCGCAGGCGCTCACGCAGGGCAGGTCCGGATCCCACGGCAGGCCCGCGGCCCACAGCCGGGCCAGGGCCAGCCGGCACGGGTTGGCCACGCCGGCGTCCCCGCCGGGCAGCGGGGCGGGGGAGAGGCGGGCGCAGCGCCGGAAGCCGGTGTAGTCGGTGAGGAGGATCTCGCCGCCCCAGACGGTGCCGTCGTCGCCGTAGCCCGTGCCGTCGAAGGCGACACCGATCACCGGCGTCCGGCCGTCGAGGCCGTGCTCGGCCATCGCGGAGGCGATGTGCGCGTGATGGTGCTGGACCCGCACCGGGGCGTGCCCGGCCAGCCGGGCGGCCCACCGCGCCGAGTGGTATCCGGGGTGCCGGTCGGCGGCCACGAGCCGGGGGCTCACGCCGGTCAGGCACCGCAGGTGCGCCTCCGCGCGGCGGGCCGACTCCAGGGTGGCCAGATCGCCCATGTCGCCGATGTGCGGGCCGAACCAGGCCTGGTCGCCCTCGCCGAGGCACAGGGCGTTCTTCAGGTCGCCGCCCACCGCCAGCGCGGGCCGCACCGGCACCGGCAGGCGCAGCGGCCGCGGCACGTACCCCCGGGAGCGGCGCAGCACCTGCTCGGTGCCGTCGGGCCGGACCCGCAGCAGGGAGTCGTCGCAGGGCGAGGCGATGGGTCGGTCGTGGGCGAGCCAGGCGTCGGCGAGTCCGGCCAGCCGGGTCAGTGCCTCGTCGTCGTCGGTGACGATGGGCTCGCCGGAGCGGTTGCCGCTGGTCATGACGAGCAGGCGGGGGCCGGGCGGGTCGCCGGGCAGGCCGAACAGCAGGGCGTGCACGGGCGTGTAGGGGAGCATGACGCCGAGGTGCGGGCTGCCGGGGCAGACGCCGGGCGCCAGGTGCGTCGCCCGCGTGCGGCGGCGCAGCAGGACGATGGGGCGCCGGGGGCCGGTGAGGGCGGCCTCCTCGGCGGCGGACGGCTCGGCGATCCGCCGTACGGCGTCGAGGTCCGCGGCCATCACCGCGAACGGTTTGCCGCCGCGGGCCTTGCGCCCGCGCAGGGTGTCGACGGCCCGCGCGTCGGTGGCGTCGCACGCCAGGTGGTAGCCGCCCAGGCCCTTGACGGCCACGATCCGCCCGCCGGCCAGCAGCTCCCGGGCCGCCGCCAGGGCCGCCTCGTCCCGCGCGGGCCGCACACCGCTGCCGGAGGCGGGCACCAGGCGCAGCCGGGGTCCGCAGCCGGGACAGGCGACGGGCTGGGCGTGGAAACGCCGGTCGAGGGGGTCGCCGTACTCCCCGGCGCAGTCGGCGCACATCGGGAAGCCGCTCATGGTCGTGACGGCCCGGTCGTAGGGCATGCCGGTGGCGATGGTGAAGCGGGGGCCGCAGTGCGTGCAGGTGACGAAGGGGTGCCGGTGCCGGCGGTCGGCCGGATCCGCGAGCTCCCGCAGGCAGTCGGCGCAGGTCGCCGTGTCGGGCGGGAGGTGGGTGCGGCCCGGGGAGCGGTCGGTGGAGCGGATCGCGAAGGCGCCGCCCGTACCGGTGGCGGGCAGGTCCTCGAAGCCGACGCCGGTGACGGCGGCCAGTGGCGGGGCCTGGGAGCTCACCTGGTCACAGAAGTCGGCGACGGCTTCCGGCGGTCCCTCGACCTCGATGAGGACACCGCTCGCCGTGTTGCTCACGAAGCCCGTGAGGGCGAGGCCGGTGGCCAGGCGGTGCACGAAGGGCCGGAAGCCCACGCCCTGCACGGTGCCGCGCACCAGGACGCGGCGGCGTACCGCCCGGGTGGCGGGCGCGGTCACGGGACGAGGCCGGCTGCGGCGCCCTCGTGGGTGTGCGTGTGCGGCCGGGGCGTCAGCGGCGGCCGGTGCGCCGGGGCCCCGTCCCGTACGGCGAGGACGCGCTCCAGCAGCGCGTCGACCCCGGCTCCGGTGCGGGCGCAGGACCGCACCACCTCCACCCCGGGGTTGACCCGCTGGACATGGGCCGTGAACGCGGTCTCGTCGAAGCCGGCCGGTCCGGCCAGGTCCGTCTTGGTGAGCACCACCAGATGGGCGGAGCCGAAGGCCGTGGGGTACTTCAGCGGCTTGTCCTCGCCCTCCGTCACCGCCATCAGCACGATCCGCAGGCTCTCGCCGAGGTCGTAGGACGCGGGGCAGACGAGGTTGCCGACGTTCTCCACGAACAACAGCGAGGTCCCGTCGGGCAGCCAGCTCTCCAGATGGCCGCGCAGCTGCCGGGCTTCCAGGTGGCACAGCCCGTCGGTCAGCAGCTGCTTCACCGGGGCCCCGGAACGGGCCAGCCGGTCGGCGTCGTTCTCGGTGGCCAGGTCGGCGGTGAGCGCGGCCACCGGAAGGCCCCGCTGCACCGCCCTGGCCAGCACCCGCCCGAGCAGTTCCGTCTTGCCGCTGCCGGGGCTGGACAGCAGGTTGATCACGCTCATCGAGCGACGGGCCAGCTCCTCGCGCAGGCCCGCGGCCAGATGGTCGTTCCTGGCCAGGACGGCCTGAGTGACCTCTTCCACGGAATCGCACATGGGCGCCGCTCCTCGCGGTGGGTGGGGAAACCGGTCCGTCAGCCATCCTCAGCGCCGCCGCCCGGCGTCCCCGGCAGCCCGGCCGGGGACAGGGCGGCGGATTCGTCCGGGCGGCTCAACGGGGGCGTGGCCGCGGGGTCGTCGAGCAGCACCGGCACGAGGGTGTGCAGCGCGGTGACCGCCCGCCCGACCGCCTCCCGTACGGTCGCGCTGACGCCCGGGGCGATGTCCTCGCCGGCGGGTGCCCGCAGCTCGGGCTCGCAGGCGAGGACCAGGACGCGGGGGAGCGGCTCGTCGCCCAGGTGGGCGGCCAGCGCGAGGACCTTGGCCGGGTCCATGCCGTGCGCCTCGGGGGGCGCGGCCGCGCCGGTGCCGCCGGGCAGTTCGGGCTCGATCAGCGACAGGGTGCCCGGCTCGTGCCCGCGTACGGCCGCGTCGACCAGGACGGCCGTGTCGTAGCCGTCCAGCAGCGCGTACGCCAGGTCCATGCCGCGGATGCCGAAGTCCCGTACGCGCACCCCGGGCGGCAGGGGGCGCCGCTCCAGGGCGCGGATCACCTCGGGGCCGAAGGCGTCGTCCGCGAGGAAGATGTTGCCGACGCCCGCCACCAGCAGCCGCGCGCTCACCGCGCGTCTCCGGTGGTCAGCGGCCGGGCGGAGCCGTGCGGGAGCTTGCGGACGAAGGCCGACCGCAGGGCGTGGTACGACGCCTGGGGGTCGAAGAACACCGCGCGCATCCGGGCGAGTTCCTCCCGCCGGTACTCGGCGAGGGGCCGCCGCTCCTCGTCCGAGCGCCGCGCCCCGGCCTTGGTGTTGATCCGGCGGGGCAGGTCCGGGTCGCCGGCGAGCGCGGCGGCCAGTTCCTCCGTCTCGGCGGTGAACCGCCCGGCCGGGACCGGCACCACGTGGTCCACCAGGCCGATGCGCGCGGCGGACGCGGCGCTGACCGGCAGTGCCCGGGACGTCAGCCGTTCGGCCGTCTCGGCCCCGACGCGGCGCGGCAGCGTGTACGTCCAGTACTCCGACCCGTACAGGCCCATGTTCCGGTAGTGAGGGTTGAGGACGGCGCCCGCCCGGCACCAGATCTCGTCGGCGGCCAGGGCGAGCATCACGCCGCCGGCCGCCGCGTTGCCGCCCAGGGCCGCCACCACGAGCCGGTCCGTGGTGCGCAGGACCGCCTCCACCAGGTCGTTCATGGCGTTGAGGTTGGCCCAGGACTCCTCGGCAGGGTCGGCCGCCGCCTCGATGACGTTGAGGTGGATGCCGTTGGAGAAGAAGTCGCGGCAGCCGCCGAGCACCAGGACGGAGGTGGGACGGGTGAGCGCGTACCGGTAGGCGGCGAGCAGCCTGCGGCAGTGGGTGGTGCTCATCGCCCCGCCGGGGAACGAGAACGCCAGGAAGCCGAGGGAGCCGCGCTGCCGGTAGCGGATGTCGGTCCAGGTGGTGCGGTCCGGGGGCAGTTCCAGGGGGGCGGCGATCTCCGGGAGCCAGTGCGGGCGCTCACTCGAACTCGGCATGCCCGGGCCGGAGTCGGGCGGCACCGGGAAACCCGCGAGGACCGAGGCCGCCGGGCGGCGGAACGGGGCCGGGTCGCCGGAGCTCCTGCGGGGGCGCAGTTCAGGGATCCACACCGCGCCGTCCCGCGTGGCCCGGCACAGCGCGCCGGACCGGGTGGCGAGCAGTTCCCCGGGCTCTCCGCGCAGGCGGTCCTCGCGGTGCCCGCCGTGCAGGAACACCTCCCGGCCGCAGAGCTCGTCCAGGACCCCGGGCTGCGAGTCGGCCCCGCGCAGCTTGCCCAGCACCGTGTCCGTGTCGTCGTGCTCCCAGTCGATCCGCCGCTGCTCCTGCCGGAGGAGGTCGCGCCACACCACGCGGATCCCGGGGTCGCTCTGCGGCCGCGGTTTGAAGGATCCCTCGGCGTAGCGCCGAACCGCCTGCAGCACGGCGGCCGCGGCGGCGTCGGACAGCTCGTTGCGGTACACGTCGCTCTTGCCGGCCGCGGGCACCGGGAAGGAGCCGTCGGCCCACACGTCGCCCGCGTCCATCGCCGCCTCGGCCTGCAGCACCGTCACGCCCCACTCGGACGCCTCCTCGGCGATCGCCCAGTCCAGCGAGGACGGGCCGCGGTCGCCGGGTGGCCCCGGGTGCACGATCAGGCAGGTGTGCTCCTGCCAGACGTCCTGCGGCAGGGCCGACTTCAGCATCGGGGCGACGATCAGCTCCGGACGCACCTCGTGGACGGCGGCCCGGACCGCGTCGGTGCCGTGCGAGGCGAGGACGACGTCGACGCGGTGGCCCTCGTCGGACAGTTCGGCGTAGACACGCTGGGACAGGCTGTTGAACGCGCTGGCGACGAGCAAGATGTCCATGACACGGCATGGTCGCCCGTCGGGGGGAGGCCGCGAAGGACATCACGGCGTTTCGCCGCCCGCTTCCGCTTGCTGGCCTACTGCTGCCGGGCGGCCGCCCCGCGGGCACGGGGGCCGAGCGGATCACGCCTCGCGCAGGTCCTTCACCCGGCGCAGCTTGCCGAGGGAGCGCTCCAGGGTCTCCGGCGCGACGACGGTGACGTCGGCGGAGACGCCGATGCCGTCCTTGATGCCCTTCACGATCGCCCCGGCGGCGGTGTCCCGCTGCTCCGGTCCGGTGCCGGGGCGGCTCTCGACGCGCACGGTCATGTGGTCCAGCCGGCCGCGCCGGGTGAGCTGGATCTGGAAGTGGGGGGCGACACCGGGCGTGCGCAGCACGATCTCCTCGACCTGGCTGGGGAAGACGTTCACCCCGCGCAGGATGATCATGTCGTCGCAGCGGCCGGTGATCTTCCGGATGCGGCGGAACGCGGGCCGGGCCGTGCCGGGCAGCAGCCGGGTCAGGTCGCGGGTGCGGTAGCGGACGATCGGCAGCGCCTCCTTGGTGAGGGACGTGAAGACCAGCTCGCCCTCCTCTCCCTCGGGCAGCACCTCGCCCGTGATCGGGTCGACGACCTCGGGGCAGAAGTGGTCCTCCCACACGTGCAGCCCGTCCTTGGTCTCCACGCACTCCTGGGCCACCCCCGGGCCGATCACCTCGGACAGGCCGTATAGGTCGACGGCGTGGATGCCCGTCCGCTCCTCGATCTCGCGGCGCATCTCCTCCGTCCAGGGCTCGGCGCCGAAGATGCCCACCCGCAGACCGCTGCCGCGCGGGTCGACGCCCTGCCGCTGGAACTCGTCGAGCAGGGTGAGCATGTAGGACGGGGTGATCATGATGATCTCGGGCCGGAAGTCCTGGATGATCTGCACCTGGCGGGCCGTCATGCCCCCGGAGGCCGGGATCACCAGACAGCCGGCCCGCTCGGCGCCGTAGTGCGCGCCGAGGCCGCCGGTGAACAGGCCGTAGCCGTAGGAGACGTGCACCTTGTGTCCCGGGCGCCCGCCGGCCGCGCGGATGGAGCGGGCGACCAGGTCGGACCACATCGACAGGTCGTTCTCCGTGTAGCCGACGACCGTGGGGCGGCCGGTGGTGCCGCTGGAGGCGTGGACGCGGCGCACCCGGTCCATGGGGACGGCGAACATGCCGAAGGGGTAGTGGTCCCTGAGGTCGGCCTTGGTGGTGAAGGGGAAGCGGGCCAGGTCCTCCAGGGAGCGGCAGTCCTCGGGCGTCACCCCCGCCGCGTCGAACTTCTCGCGGTAGGCCGCCACGTTCTCGTAGGCGTGGCGCAGGCTCGCGCGCAGGCGGTCGAGCTGCAGTGCGCGCAACTGATCGCGGGTCAGGCGCTCCGCGTCGTCCAGCAGCGCCTCGGGGAGGGGCTCGCCCCGCCGCTGTCCGGCCGCGCCCGTGCCCCGGGGGGCCGTCGTCCCGCTCGTCATCCCGTCTCCTCGGACGTCGTGCTCCTGATGCTGTCGCTGAGGCCCCGGAACTCGGCTATCACCTCGTCGCCGCGCCGGACGCTCACGTCGTAGAGGCCGCTGCGGCCGAACCGGGTGCGCTCCTCGGCGCGCGCCTCGAGGACGTCGCCCTCGCGCGCCGGGGCCACGAACGTGATGGCGGCGCCGGCCGCGACGGTCACCGGGCCGCGGCTGTCGCAGGTGAAGGCGCTGTCGGCCAGCAGGAACACGTAGCCGCCGTGGGCGATCCCGTGCCCGTTCACCATCGACCGGGTCACGGTCATCCGGAGCACGGCCGTCCCCCCGCCCTGCTCCAGCAGCTCGATCCCGAGCCCCCGGGAGGCCTCGTCCGCGGCGAACATCGCCTCGGCGGCCGTCGTCGCGTCAGCGGCATGGGTCACTGCTCCCACCACCTCGTAGCCCGACCGAACATTCGGTTAGCTTCGGTTCCGCCAAGTAATCAAGCCGCTCCGGCGCCTGTCAAGGGCCGGGGAGTGGCCGAAGGGGCTTACCAAGGCGCGCCGGCTTGTCCTACCATGTACCGAACGAATGGTCGGTTGGGAAGTGGGACGGATGGACACGACACACTCCAGCCCCCCGGGGGCGGACGGCACCGAGCCGGTTCTCCAGCAGCACTTCGACGCGACGATCGCGCGCGACCAGCGCATCGAGCCGCGGGACTGGATGCCGGAGGGCTACCGGAAGACACTGATCCGGCAGATCGCGCAGCACGCGCACTCGGAGATCATCGGCATGCAGCCGGAGGGCGAGTGGATCACCCGCGCCCCGTCGCTGCGCCGCAAGGCCATCCTCTTCGCGAAGGTCCAGGACGAGGCCGGACACGGGCTGTACCTGTACTCGGCGGCGGAGACCCTGGGCGCCGACCGCGCCGACCTGACCGAGCGGCTGATCGAGGGCCGCCAGAAGTACTCGTCGATCTTCAACTACCCGACACTGAGCTTCGCCGACGTCGGCGTGATCGGCTGGTTCGTGGACGGCGCCGCGATCTGCAACCAGGTGCCGCTGTGCCGGTCCTCCTACGGCCCCTACGCGCGCGCGATGGTGCGGATCTGCAAGGAGGAGTCCTTCCACCAGCGGCAGGGCTACGAGCTGCTGATGACGATGATGCGCGGCACCCCGGAGCAGCGCGAGATGGTGCGGGACGCCGTGAACCGCTGGTGGTGGCCGTCGCTGATGATGTTCGGCCCGCCCGACGACGCCTCGCCCAACTCCGCGCGGTCCATGGCGTGGAAGATCAAGCGGCACAGCAACGACGAACTGCGTCAGCGCTTCGTCGACATGACCGTCCCGCAGGCCGAGAAGCTCGGCGTGACGCTCCCCGACCCGGAGCTGCGCTGGAACGAGGAGCGGGGCCACCACGACTTCGGCACCCCCGACTGGGACGAGCTGATGCGGGTCATCAAGGGCGACGGCCCGTGCAACGAGCAGCGGACGGCACGGCGCCGTACGGCCCACGAGGAGGGCGCCTGGGTGCGTGAGGCGGCCACCGCCCACGCGGCCAAGCAGGCCGCCCGCACGCGGAAGGGAGCGGTGGCATGACCGCCGAGAAGCAGGACTGGCCGCTGTACGAGGTGTTCGTACGGGGCAAGCGCGGCCTGAACCACGTCCACGTGGGCTCGCTGCACGCCGCCGACGACCGCATGGCGCTCACCCACGCCCGCGACCTGTACACCCGGCGCAACGAGGGCGTGAGCATCTGGGTGGTCCGCTCCGAGCACATCGCCGCCTCCACCCGCGACGAGAAGGACCCGTTCTTCGCGCCCAGCGCCGACAAGGTCTACCGGCACCCGACCTTCTACGACATCCCCGCCGACGTCCCGCACATCTGAAGGAGAGGGCATGAGTGACGACCACGTCTACCTGACCCTCGCCGAGGGCCACGAGGACGACACCCGCTGGGCCTACGGCACCGGCTTCGAGGACCCCCTGCACGGTGTCGACACCACCGTGCCGGACGACGTCGACGCCGGTGAACTGACGGACCTCTGCGTCACCCTGGCCGACGACGCCCTGGTCTCCTCCCAGCGGCTCGCCGAGTGGACCACCCGCGCCCCCGAGCTGGAGGAGGAGGTGGCGCTGGCCAACATCGGGCTCGACCTGCTCGGCCAGGCCCGCCTGCTGTACTCCCGCGCGGGCCAGGCCGACGGCACCGGCCGCGACGAGGACGCCTTCGCCTACTTCCGCGACCCCGGCGACTTCCGCAACGTCCGCCTGGCTGAACTCCCCAACGGCGACTTCGCGTTCTCGATCGTGCGGCTGCTGGTGTTCTCCACCTGGCGCCTGGCGCACTTCGAGCGGCTCACCGCCCACCGCGACCCGGTCCTCTCCGCCGTCGCCGCCAAGGGCGTCAAGGAACTGGCCTACCACCGTCAGTACGCCGCCGAGTGGGCCGTGCGCCTCGGCGACGGCACCGAGGAGTCGCACCGCCGGACGCGCCGGGCGCTGGAGCAGGCCGGCCCCTACCTTGGCGAGCTGTTCACGGCCTGCGACGTCCGCGACGAGGTCGTCGCCGTGCTGCGCCAGGTCACCGAGGCGGCCGGGCTGCCGATGCCGGTCTACCGGCCGCTGCCCGGCTCGGGCCGCTCCGGCGAGCACACCGGGCATCTCGCCCCGCTGCTGGCCGAGTTGCAGAGCGTGGCCCGCGCGCACCCGGAGGCGACATGGTGACGACGCTCCTGGACGCCCGGCGGGCCCGGCGGATCGCCGGGCAGGTGCCCGACCCCGAACTGCCCATGCTCACCCTGGCCGACCTCGGCGTGCTGCGCGAGGTGTCCCTGGAGCCGGACGGCACGGTGGTCGCGAGCCTCACCCCGACCTACTCGGGCTGCCCCGCCATGGCCGAGATGCGCGCCGGTGTGGCCGCCCGGCTGCGCGACGCCGGGTACGGGCGCGTGGAGATCCGCACCGTGCTCGACCCGCCGTGGAGCAGCGACTGGATCACGGCGGACGGCCGCCGCAAGCTCGCCGAGCACGGCATCGCCCCGCCGGGCGCCGCACCCGCGCGCTCCGCGGGCCCCGTCCCGCTGGTGCTGTCGCCGACCCGCCGCTCGGTGGCGTGCCCCCGCTGCGGCAGCGCCGACACCGAGGAGACCTCCCGCTTCGCCGCCACGGCCTGCAAGGCCCTGTGGCGCTGCCGCGCCTGCCGCGAGCCGTTCGAGTACGTCAAGGAGATCTGATGGAGGACCTGATCGAGCCGGCCCCCGCCCCGGCGGCCCGCGCCCGTGCCCGCCGACGCCCGGTCTTCCACGCCCTGCGGGTCGCCGCCGTGCAGCCGCTGTGCGAGGACGCGGCGGCCGTCGGCTTCCACGTCCCGGACGGGCTCGCCGAGGAGTTCGCCTTCGCCCCCGGCCAGTCCCTCACGCTCCGGCGCGAGATCGACGGCCGCGACGAGCGCCGCTCCTACTCGATCTGCGCCCCCGCCGGCGCGGCGCCCCGCATCGGCGTCCGCGTCGTACCGGGCGGCCTGTTCTCCTCCTGGCTGGTGCACGAGCTGCGCCCCGGCGACACCGTCGAGGTGATGGCCCCGACCGGCGCCTTCACCCCCGACCTCAGCACCCCCGGCCACCACGTGCTGATCGCGGCCGGTTCCGGCATCACGCCCATGGTGTCCATCGCCGAGTCCGTCCTGGCCGCCGACCCCCGCTCGCGCGTCACCCTCCTCTACGGCAACCGCCGTACCGGCACCGTGATGTTCGCCGACGAGCTGGCCGACCTGAAGGACCTCCACCCGACGCGCTTCCAGCTCGCCCACGTCCTCTCCCGGGAGCCCCGCGAGGCCGAGGTGCTCTCCGGCCGCCTCGACGCCGAGCGGCTCTCCGCGCTCGTCGACGCGCTGGTCGACGTGGAGTCCGCCGACCACTGGTGGCTCTGCGGCCCGCACGGCATGGTCCGCGCCGCCCAGCAGGTCCTCACCGGCCTCGGCGTCCCCGCCGACCGCGTCCACCAGGAGCTGTTCTACGCCGACGACGAACCCGTCCGCGAGGTCCGCCACACCGAGACCGGCCCGTCCGGCCCGGTCAGCCAGGTCACCGTCACCCTCGACGGCCGCTCCACCACGTCCGCCCTGCCCCGCGACCGCAGCATCCTCGAGGGCGCCCAGCAGACCCGCCCCGACCTGCCCTTCGCCTGCAAGGGCGGCGTCTGCGGCACCTGCCGCGCCCTGGTCACCGACGGCAAGGCCGACATGCGCCGCAACTTCGCCCTCGAACCGGCGGAGGTGGACGCGGGCTACGTCCTCACCTGCCAGTCGTTCCCGGTGTCGGAGACGCTGACGGTGGACTTCGACACCTGACGGCCCCGGCGGGCCGGCCCCCGGGGTCCGCCGCGCCCTCCGGTCCGGCCGCCCCCGGGTGGTCCGCGGGCCCGGCGGCCAGGGACCGCCGCTCCCAGTCGCCCAGCGCCTCCTCGACCGTGCCGCCCGACGGCTCGCAGATCAGCGCCTGGTGCGCCAGGTCTCCAGCACGACCGTGCGCCCCCTCATCCCCGCCGCGGCGCGCACCACCTCCTCCGCTCCCGCGCCCCGCAGCGTCAGCGCCGTGAACGCCTCGTGGATCCGCTGGGTCCGGCGTATCGCCTCCGCCTGGTGGCCGAGGATCAGGGCGTGGGCGACCTGGGTGACCTCCAGGAAGTTGACGTCCCGCGCGAGCGTGACCAGGGGGAGGTCCCGTGCGCGGCAGGCCTGCACCAAGGCGTCGGGCGGGCGGTGGTAGCGCCGTACCAGCTCGATGACCAGGGCGGCGGCCCCCACCTCCTCCGTGAGCTCCTCGACGTACCGGCGGACACCGGCGGCGTCCTCCGGCAGGGGCATGCCCGTGGTCAGGACGAGCTCGCCGCCCTTCAGGAAGGACGCCGGGTCCGTCAGCTCGGTGACGTGCACCCAGCGCACCGGCCGCTCCAGCCGGGCCGGACCCGTGGCGACCTGCGGCCGGCCGGCGGCCAGGACGGGCAGGGCGAGGACGTCGGCGACGGTGGGTGCGCGACCGGCCCGGGCGGAGTCCCGGCCTCCCGGCGGGGTGTGTGCGTCCCCGGTGTCTGCCCGCCCGCTCACCCCGGCAAGGCGGCGTCCGCCCTCGCGATAGCCGCCGCGCACGGGCGGACGGGGCGTGAGGGGGACCGCGGTTGACACTGATGAGCAGGGCCTGGCCAGGCTCGCAGGGCGGCACCTACGGCGCCGGCGCCGTCGCCTGCGCCGCCACCTGCGCGACGCTGGACGTCATCCGCGCGGAGAGGCTCGTCGAGAACGCCGAGGCCATGGGCGAGCGGCTGCGCCAGGGCCTGCAGGCGGTGGCCGACCGCACCCCGGGCATCGGCGACGTCCGCGGCCTCGGCCTGATGCTCGCCAGCGAGTTCGTCCACGAGGACGGCAGCCCCGACCCCGAGACGGCCGCGCGCGTCCAGCGCGCCGCCGTCGCGGGATCGACGAGTTCCTGGAGTACCAGTACCTCGCGGTGCCCGTGCGGTGAGACGGTTCCCACCACACATGAAGGAATGAATGAGTCTTCATGTGTTCCTGTATGGTGGGGGCGCCCCCGCGCCCTCACCAGAAGGACCCCCGATGACCTCCACCCTCACGCCGCGGCAGGTCGACCGGGCCCGGCCCTCCCGCACCGGGCCTGCGCCCCGGCGGCGCACCCGGGTCCTCGCCCTGCCCGAGGCACGCTGGGCCGCCGCTGCCACCGCCTTCTTCCTGCTCGCGCTGCCCCTCCAGCTCACCGGCGCCCCCGCCTGGGCCTGGGGCCCGCTGTACGCCCTGTCGTACGCCACGGGAGGCTGGGAGCCGGGCTGGGAGGGGCTGAAGGCGCTGAAGGAGCGCACCCTCGACGTCGACCTGCTGATGGTCGTCGCCGCCCTGGGCGCGGCGGCCATCGGGCAGGTGATGGACGGCGCGCTGCTCATCGTCATCTTCGCCACCTCCGGCGCGCTGGAGGCACTGGCCACGGCCCGTACCGCCGACTCCGTGCGCGGCCTGCTCGACCTCGCTCCCGCCACCGCCACCCGGCTCGCCCCGGACGGCGGCGAACGGACCGTGCCCGTCGAGGCCCTGACGGTCGGCGACACCGTCCTGGTGCGCCCCGGGGAACGCGTCGGAGCCGACGGCCACGTGCTGGACGGGTCGAGCGAGGTGGACCAGGCGACGATCACCGGTGAACCGCTGCCCGTGCCGAAGCAGCGGGGCGACGAGGTCTTCGCGGGCACCCTCAACGGCACCGGTGCCCTGCGCGTCCGGGTCGCACGCGACGCGTCGGACTCGGTGATCGCCCGGATCGTCCGCATGGTGCGGGAGGCGTCCGAGACCAAGGCGCCCACCCAGCTGTTCATCGAGAAGGTCGAGCAGCGCTACTCCCTGGGCATGGTGGCGGCGACCCTGGCCGTCTTCCTTGTGCCCCTCGCCTTCGGTGAGCAGCTCAACGAGGCGCTGCTGCGGGCCATGACGTTCATGATCGTGGCCTCACCGTGCGCGGTCGTGCTGGCCACCATGCCGCCCCTGCTGTCGGCCATCGCCAACGCCGGACGGCACGGCGTGCTGGTGAAGTCGGCCGTGGTGATGGAGCGGCTCGGCCAGGTGGACGCGGTCGCGCTCGACAAGACCGGCACCCTCACCGAGGGCAGCCCGCGCGTCACCGACGTCCGGCCGCTGCCCGGATCCGGCCTGGACGAAGGGGAGTTGCTGACCCTGGCGGCGGCGGCCGAGCGGCCCAGCGAGCACCCCCTGGCCCGGGCCGTCGTGGACGCCGCCGGCGAGCGCGGTCTCGACCTGCCCGACGCGGGCCGCTTCACCTCCGCGCCCGGAGTGGGGGTGGAAGCCGTCGTCGCGGGCCGCACGGTGGCGGTGGGCGACCCGGCCCGGCTCACGGACGACGCCCTCGGCACCGTCGCGGAGCTCCAGGAGTCCGGCCGTACCGCCGTCCTCGTCGTCGTCGACGGCGTCCCCGCCGGGCTGCTCGGAATCGCCGACCGGCTGCGCCCCGACGCGGCCGCCACCGTCACCGCGCTCACCGCCCTCACCGGCTCCGCCCCGGTGCTCCTCACCGGCGACAGCCATCGGGCCGCCGCCCGCCTCGCCGCCGAGGCCGGCATCGGCGACGTGCGCGCCGGGCTGCTGCCGCAGGACAAGCTGAAGGCCGTGCGCGAGTGGGAGAGCGCCGGCCGCAGGGTGCTGGTCGTCGGGGACGGCGTCAACGACGCGCCCGCCCTGGCCGCCGCCCACACCGGGGTCGCCATGGGCCGGGCGGGCTCCGACCTCGCGCTGGAGACGGCCGACGCGGTGATCGTCCGCGACCAACTCGCCGCCGTCCCCGCCACCGTCGCCCTCTCCCGCCGCGCCCGCCGGCTCGTCGTGCAGAACCTCGTCGTCGCCGGTGTCTTCATCGCGGGCCTCGTCGTCTGGGACCTCGCGGGCGATCTCCCGCTGCCGCTGGGCGTCGCGGGCCACGAGGGCTCCACGGTCCTCGTCGGGCTGAACGGGCTGCGGCTGCTGCGGGAGACGGCGTGGCGGCGGGCCGTCGCAGCCAGCGGCTGAGGCCGGCGCACCGCAAACGCGCACCGGTGGCGACCGGGGCCCGGAGGCGGCCACCGTCCGGCGCGCTGCATCCGCGGCAGACCGGCCGGTGGCGGAACCGCTGCCGGTCTGCCGCGGATGCAGACGGCCATGGCCGGCTCCCGGCCGGTCCGCGGGTGGAGGCCGAAGCCGATCCCGAGCCGCCCGCCGATGGGTCGCCCCGGTCCAGAACGGGAGACCACGAAGCGGGCGCGGGTACCCGGGGCACGGCCAGGAACGGCGCGACCTGTGCCGGTACTCCGGGACCAGCGCCCCGGTCCAGAACGGGAGACCACGAAGCGGGCGCGGGTACCCGGGGCACGGCCAGGAACGGCGCGACCTGTGCCGGTACTCCGGGACCAGGCACTCCGGGACCCAGGTGCTTCCCCATTCCGTGACTGTGCTCCTCGTGGGTCCTCCCCGGCCGGGGAGGACCATGCTGATCCCGCAACCGGCAAGATCCACCAGGATTGTGCCGTGCCCGATCGGGTACGCGAGCAGGACCGTGCCCGGGGCGACCCATGTGCCGGGCCGGCCGCAAGACCGCCGCTACCAGGGAATCTGCCATGGAGACACCCGCAAACGAACCCACCCCCACGCCCGCCCAGCGGGCTCTGGACGTCCTCGTCGAGAACACCGAGGACGCGGCGGCTCTGGACGCGCTCGCCGACAGCGACGTGCTCATCCCCGTGCCCGACGACGCGAACGACGCCGACGCCGCCAACCCCTCGGCGGTGGCGCTGCCCGTGCTGGAACAGCCGGGCGGCGAGCCGGTCGTGCCCGTGTTCACCTCCGAGGTGGAGATGGCCGGGCTGCTTCCGTTCGTGTCGCGCTACCGTCTGGTGCCGCTCGGCGCCCTGGCCGCACAGTGGCCGGCCGACGACCTGTCGCTCACCATCGACGGCAGCTCGGAACATCGTCTGACGCTCACCTCGGAGGGAGTCCGCACCCTGCTGGCGCGCCCGTAGGGCGATCGACCAGAACCGGGCCCGGGCCGCCTCAAGCGCCCAGGGTCCGGGCCAGTGCGGCCCGCTGCAGCGGCAGCACCTCGGCGTGCAGGTCACGGCCCTTGGCGCTCAGCCCGACCCACACTCCGCGCCGGTCCTCCTCGCACACCGCGCGCGTCACCAGCCCGTCCTTCTCCAGCCGGGCGATCAGCCGCGACAGCGCGCTCTGGCTCAGGTGCACCCGGCCGACCAGGTTCTGCACCCGGCACTGCTCCCCCTCCTCCGGCGCGGCGGTCGCGAGCAGGTCCAGGACCTCGAAGTCGGACGCGCCGAGACCGTGCGGATGCAGCGCCCGGTCGATCTCGCACATCGTGCGCGCGTGCGCTGACAGGATGTCCCGCCACCGCTCCTCGAGCCGCTCACCAGCCGTTCTCGCCGCCATAGGGGAACGGTAACACCGGAGCCGGGTTCGATGACCGTGCATGGAGCGACGAACACCGCGTCCACGTTCGGCACCGAGCTGCTCACCGGGAACGCGCCGCGGGCGGTCTGGCTGTCCCGGCCGGGGCCGGGCCTCCGGTACCGCGGCCAGCCCGACGACGGCACCCGCCCCAGGGGGACGGCAGACACCATGCGCGTCGCCTACGACCGCCTCGCCGAGGGTTTCAGGCCCGGCTTCGACGGTCCCCTCCTGAGGACCGTCGACCTTCGGGAGACCACCGAGCGGAACAGAGGTACGTGGAGGCGTCCGTACCGTGCACGGGCAGCACGTATGCGGTCTGCGAGTCGTACGCCGTGGCATCGCCGATGTCGAGCAGCTCGCTCCAGGGGCTCGTGAGGGCGTCGGCGGACGTCCTGCCCACCGACCGCGCGGTGGCACTGAGGGTGCCGGCCGACCTGGAACGGGACGGCATGGCGCCGTACACCACGGCCACCGCGCGAGACGCGGGGTGGATCTGGACCATTCCCCTGTTCGGGCGCGTCGGCACCGGCTACGTCTACGCGTCGGAGTTCTGCACACCGGAGGAGGCGGAAGCGGACCTCCGGGCGTTCGTCGGCCCGCGGGCGGCGGACGCCGAGGCGAACCACATCCGGATGCGCATCGGCCGCAACCGCCGTTCCTGGGTGCGCAACTGCGTCGCGATCGGCCTGTCCAGCGGGTTCGTCGAGCCGCTGGAGTCGACCGGCATCTTCTTCATCCAGCACGGCATCGAGCAACTGGTCAGGCATTGGCCCGACCGAGCCGGCGACGCGGCGTCCTCGCGAGGCTACAACGAGAGCGTCGCCCGCTGCCTGGACGGCGTCCGCGAGTTCCTG
This sequence comes from Streptomyces sp. NPDC058741, assembly GCF_042746715.1. NCBI lineage: Bacteria > Bacillati > Actinomycetota > Actinomycetes > Kitasatosporales > Streptomycetaceae > Streptomyces > Streptomyces sp. NPDC058741. The sequence goes on from NZ_JBHYQH010000038.1 coordinate 16,823, forward strand.
GCGCTGCACCACAAGGCGGCCACCCGCAGCGACACACCGTACTGGAAGGCCACCGAGGAACGCCCGCTGCCCGACGGCATGGCCGACAGGATGCGGCTGTGGGAGTCGCGGCTACCCTCCGACGGCAGTGTCTATGCACACCCGCCCGGCGATGCGGTGCCGGGTGCCCGACACCCACACCGGCACGGTGTCGCCCGCCGCCCGGGGGACTCCGTCGGCGTAGCCCAGCGGCACCACCGCCAGACGACCGCCTCGCGCCGTCCGGTAGGTGTGGCCGTAGGAGACGCCCTGCCCGGGGGGCACCCGTTTCACCTGGGCCAGCCGGGCCCGCAGGGTCATCGCCGGACGCAGGTCGTCGGCGGTCAGCGGCTCGTCCGGCCAGAGCCCGTAGAGGGCGATGCCCGGACCCACCAGATCGAACCGGGCGTCCGGCAGCGCCAGCGTGGCCGCGGAGTTGGCCGCGTGACGTACGGCGTCGCGGACCCCGGCCCGTTCGGCGAACCGCACGGCGTCCCGGAACAGCGTGAGCTGGGCGACGCCGTGCGGTTCACGGGGGTGGTCCGACGCCCCCAGGTGGGTCCACAGTCCGACCACGCGGAGCGTGCCGTCCGCCTCGCCCCTGAGCGCCGCGTCGACCAGCTCGGGCCACTCGGAGAGCGGGCATCCGCCGCGCCCCAGGCCGGTGTCCGCCTTGAGGTGGACACGGGCGGGCGCGCCGCGGCCCGCCGCAGCTCCGCCAGGAGGCCCGTGTCGCCCGCCGACAGGTCGACTCCACCGGCGATGGCGGGCTCCCACGCGGCGCCGGGACCGTTGAGCCAGGAGAGTACGGGCGCCTCGATCCCGGCCGCGCGCAGCCGCAGCGCCTCTTCGATGGTGGCCGTGCCCAGCCAGGTGGCTCCCGCGGCGAGGGCGGCCCTGGCGACCGGCACGGCCCCGTGACCGTAGCCGTCGGCCTTGACCACGGCCATCACCTCGGCGTGGCCCGCCCGGCGGCGCAGCCGCGCCGTGTTGTGGCGGACGGCGTCGAGGCCGACGCGGGCGCACGCAGCTGGTTCGTCGCTCACGCGCGGCACCCTAGGACGCGCCGTCCGGCGCCGGCAGACCGGTCCGGGCGGTCGCTCGCCCTGCCCGATCGGGCGGCCGGCCTGACGCGACGCCGGGAGCCGGGCGGGCGGCACGGCCGTCGGCGTCGGCGCGCCCTCGCGCACGGCAGGGGGACCTTTCCCAGACGCCCGGTGCCACGCGACGAGCGCGCACCGGACCGCGGGCGCCGACTGCCACGAGGCCCGCTCGGCTGCCCGGAGCGCCGGACCGCCTGCTCAGGCACGGCCGTGGGTGCTGGTGTCCGTGTCGGACCGGAGGGAGAGGTCGCGCCGTTCGTGCGCCGTCTCCTCCTCCGTCTGCTCGACCCGCTTCATGGCGGCTTTCAGGATGAGCGGTGCCATGGCGGGAGTGATGACGGCGATCAGCACGACGATGCTGTACATGGCCGGGTTGAGCAGCCCGAGGCGCATGCCGATGACCGCGATCACGATCTGCACGACTCCCCGGGCGTTGATGCCGGCGCCGACCGCCACGGCCTCCGGAAGGCTGAGCGTTCCCCACACGTTGCCGACGAGAGCGCCGAGGAACTTGCCGATCACGGCGGTCCCGAGGGCGATCAGGGCCCACTGCGCTGTCGTGGGGTGGGCCAGCGCCCCGAGGTCGATCCGCAGTCCCGCCAGCGCGAAGAACAGCGGGGACAGGAAGGACAGCACCGTGGTGTCGAGCGGTTTCAGGAGCCGGACCTGGTCGGCGGGAGAGGAACCGATGAGGATGCCGCACAGGAAGGCCCCGAGCAGTGCCTCGAACCCGAGGGCCTGGGTGCCCGCGCCGGCCAGCACCAGAAGCACCACGGCCGCCGTGACGGGAGCGCCGGAAGAGGCGGAACGACCCGCACGGCGCATGATCCACCGGACGGCCCAGCGGCCGACGGTGAGGGTGACCAGGAGGACCACGCACAGGTGCCAGACCGAGGTGGCGACGTCCTGCGCAACGACGCCGGTCGTGGCGAACGCCGTGACGATGGAGACGAGCAGCCACCCCACCGTGTCGTCGACGGTGGCGACCACGAGGATCAGCTGGCCGACCGTGCGATGCGTCAGGTTCATGTCACTCAGGATCCGGCCGACGACGGGGATCGAGCTGACGCACAGGGTGACGCCCACGAATAGGGCGAAGGCCTCGCCGCTGACGGCCGTGGGCTTGAGCCGGTCGGGCAGGGCCGGCCCCAGACCCAGACCGAGGGCCAGGGGAATCAGCAGCGCGCCGGCGCTGATGCCGGCCGCCGTCCTGCCGTGCCGGCGCACCAGCCCGGGATCGACGTGCATGCCGGTGAACCCGACCAGGAGGAGCACGCCGAGCTGGCCCACGGCGTCCAGCAGGTGCATCTGCGCGGCGTCCCGGGGCAGCAGCCAGGCGGACACCCCGGGAGCCAGAAGCCCCAGGAGGGAGGGCCCGAGGACGACGCCGGCCGCCAGTTCACCCACGATGCCCGGCAGCCCCGTCCGCCGGGCCAGACCGCCCAGCACGAGCGCGAGCAGGACCCCCGTCTGCAGCAGGAACAGCAGCAGTGTCCTTGCGGGCAACGGCGCCACCGCGTCGATGGCCGAGGTCACGAGGACCATGAACGAGTTCCTCACTTGAGGCGGGGACGACGTCGGCCCGCCGGTATCCGGGCGCTCAGGGACGGCACCGACGACCCCGCCCCAGGGTGGGCGTCACGACGAGGGGGCGGAAGGCCCGACCGGGGCACCGGAACGGGGACTCGGCTTCCACGGCCGTGCACCTGCACCGCCCGACCGCACGAACGGCACGGTGTGCGCGTGGGGACGTCCTCCGCGCCGCGGGGCGGTGCGGTATCGGTCACAGATGCCGGGTGGCGGGACACGGCCGCACGCGGTGCGGGACAGCGGGAGGACGCGGCGAAGAGGACGGCGCCGCGGGGCAGGGGCACGACATGCTGAGGACACCCACGGACCAGACGCGGCTGCGCATCCTGGCCTGGCTGAGGGAACCCGGCCCCGACGGCGTCACGGCGGAGGCCGTCGTCGCGCGGTTCTCCGTCCCCCGCCCGGTCGCCGAGACCCACCTCCGGCTGCTCGAGGCCACCGGCATGTGGCGCACCAGCCGGTCCGGGGGCCGGGTGCGCTACCACCGCGACGACGTACGGATCGTCGAGATCGCGCGGATGTTCGAGAAGGGCTGGCAGGTGGCCCGGTGCGCACACTCGCCGCCCGGTCTTCGACGACGACGGCCGGGTGGTCCACCACCCCGCCCGCCCCCACTCGGTCTGCCGCATGGTCACCGGCGTGTGCGAGGCGGACTGAGGAAATGGTGCTTTGCCGCCTCCGGGAGCGGGAGCCGGACGGGAGACGAGCCGCCCGCCCCGCGATGGCCACGGCGCGTGCACTCGCCCCCACGGGTTAGCCTGAAGCCCGGCCGCGGGCGACGGCCCCGCGGCGCGGCGGTGGGGCCCGCCGCACCCGAACCGCGGCACCGGTGCCGCCGACGGTCCCTCCTTGCGACGGCACACGCCCGCACGACGCCGGGCCCCGGCGAGTAGGAGTGGTACCACCATGGCAGCCCCCGACGATCTCCGCGTGCGGGCCCCTGCACCGCGCCGGGCCTCCTGGCGCGGGCAGGCGCCCGTGGTCGCCGTGGTGTCGCTCGGCGGGGGAGCGGGGGCCACGGCCCGCTACGCGGCGTCCCTGGGGTGGCCCACGGCCGCGGGCGGTTTCCCCTGGGCGACCTTCCTGGTGAACGTCGTGGGCTGTGCGGTCATCGGTGTGTTCCTGGTGGTCGTCACCGAGGTCCGGACCGCCCACCCGCTCGTCCGCCCCTTCTTCGGCACCGGCGTGCTCGGCGGGTTCACCACCTTCTCGACGTACGCGGTCGACACCCGGAACCTGCTCGACCACGGTCACACCGGCGCCGGACTGGCCTGCCTCGCGGTGACCCCGCTCGCGGCCCTCGCGTCCGTGTGGCTCGCGGCCGTGGCGACCCGCCGCGTCCTCCTGAGGAGGAGGCGGCCATGACCGGGACGAGGAACAGCCCACGGAGGCAGCGATGACGAGGCTGACCGGCAGGGCGCTGCGCCTGACCGTCTACGTCGGCGAGAGCGACACCTGGCACCACAGGCCCCTGTACTCCGAGATCGTCCACCGCGCGCACGCGGCGGGCCTCGCGGGAGCCAGCGTCTTCCGCGGCATCGAGGGCTTCGGGGCGTCCTCCCTGATCCACACCGCGCGGCTGCTGTCCCTCAGCGAGGACCTCCCGGTCGCCGTGGTCGTCGTCGACACCGAGCCCCGCGTCCGCGCCTTCCTGCCGCAACTCGACGAACTCGTCACCGAGGGACTGGTGACGCTCGACGACTGCGAGGTCATCCGGTACTCCGGCCGCGGCGAAGCCCCCGGTGGAACGGACGGGAAGGGCAAGAGGTCGTGGTGAACTGGCTGCTGGTCATCGGCGGAGCGATGGTCGGCGCCCCGCTCCGCTACCTCACCGACCGCGCGGTCCAGACCCGGCACGACTCGGTCTTCCCCTGGGGCACCCTCACGGTGAACGTCACCGGCTGTCTGATCCTCGGCCTGCTCACCGGCGCCACCACCCACCTGCAGCTCCTGCTCGGCACCGGCCTGTGCGGGGCCCTGACGACGTACTCGACGTTCTCCTACGAGACGCTGCGACTGGCGGAGACCGGGGCCCGTCTCCACGCCGCCGTCAACGTGCTGGCGAGCGTGGTGGCCGGACTGACGGCGGCCGTCGCGGGGGCGGCGCTCGCGGGCCTGTGAGGAGTGCGGGAAGGCCGCTTCGGTGGGAAACGCACTCGCCCGCGGGCCGTAGGACCGTGCCGTCCGCTCCCGGCCCCGAGCGGAACCGGGTCCCGCGAGCGTCGTCAGCGTCGGTCAGGCCGCCGTCCTCGGATGCCGGGTGCTGCACAGCTGTCCGGCACCGCCGCCCGGGGAGCCGGCAGGCCGGCCGCGCGCCTCCGGCTTGCCCTGCGTCCGCCGTCCGCCCTTGACAGCCACCTCTCCCGCCCCGCACGATCACCCTCGTGAACCTGTCAGACAGCCGGACAGCCGGACAGCCCGTGCGACGCGTCAGCGCCATGGAAGCGGTGCTGGCGCATCTGCGCGGCGCCATCGAACGCGGCGAGTACGCCATCGGCGACAAGCTCCCCTCCGAGGCGGAGCTGTGCCGCACCCTGGAGGTCTCCCGCCCCGTGCTGCGCGAGGCGCTGCGGGCGCTGCAGACCATGGGCCTGACCGTGTCCCGGACGGGCAAGGGCACCTTCGTCGTCGCCGGCGCCGTCGAGGACCCCACCTTCGGCGACTACTCGGCCAGCGACCTGCTGGAGGTGCGCCGCCACGTCGAGATCCCGGTCGCCGGCTACGCGGCCCTGCGCCGCACCCCGGAGAACCTCGACCACCTGGCCCACCTGCTGGACCGGATGGAGCGGGAGACGGACACGACCGTCTGGGTCGCGATGGACACGCTGTTCCACCTCGGCGTGGCCGAGGCCGCCCAGAACCCGGTGTTCCGGCGGGTCATCGAGGAGATCCGGGACGCACTGGCCCGCCAGTCCGCCTTCCTCAACGAGCTGGGCGGACGCCGCGAGCAGTCCAACCGCGAGCACCGGGCGATCGTCGAGGCGCTGACCGACGGTTCCGAGAACGACGCGGTGGAGGCCATGGCCCATCACCTCGACCGGGTCGAGACGACCCTCACCGACATCGTGCGTTCCGCGCGCACGGACGCCCCCACGGAAACCCCCACGGAAGGCGGTCCCGAGGCGTGAGCGAGCAGTCCGTGCACGCGGGAGCGAAGAAACGTTCCGTCCGTGCCGGCGCCGCGGACTACAGCAGGTCCCTGAAGTCCCGGCGCGTCGACGTGATCGCCGTCGTCGGGGCCATCGGCACCGGAGCGGGACGGTTCGCCGTCCGCGGCCGTGTCGCCCACCAGTCCACCACCGGTGCCGGCGCGTGACCGACGCGCCGCTCCACGAGAAGCAGGCAGTGATGTACAGCAGTTCACCCGCGGACCCACCCCTTGTCCGTGAACCCGTCCACGCCCCCGTCGCCCACCTCGTCCGCGGCGGAATCGTCGAAGGCACCCACTACGGCTCCGTCGTCGTCCTCGACGCCGGCGGAGAGGTCCGGCTCCGGATCGGGGACACCGAGGCCGCCTTCTACCCGCGCTCCGCGCTCAAGCCCGTCCAGGCCGTGGCCATGGTGCGGGCCGGGCTGCCCCTCGACGGCGAGCTGCTGTCGCTGACCGCGGCCAGCCACTCCGGCGAGGAACGCCACCTCGCCGGAGCCCGGCGCATCCTCGAACGCGCCGGACTCACCGAGGCGCATCTGCGCAACGTCCCGGACCTGCCGTACGACCCGGTCGTGCGGGACACCTGGGTACGCGAGGGCCGGCCGCCCTCCCGGCTCGCGCAGAACTGCTCCGGCAAGCACGCCGCCATGCTCTACACCTGCGCCCTGAACGGCTGGCCGCTGGACAGCTACCTCGACCCGGGACACCCACTCCAGCAGGCCATCGCCGAGATCGTCGAGGACCTCACCGGGCAGCGCGTCGCCCGCGTCACGGTGGACGGCTGCGGCGCGCCCCTGTTCGCGGTCTCGCTGCACGGCCTGGCCCGCGCCACCGCCCGGATCACCACCGAGGCCCCGGGCACCCCCGAGGTCCGGGTCGCCGACGCGGTGCGCGAGCACGCCGAGATGGCCTCCGGCTCCGGCCGGGACGTCGCGGCGCTCATGCGGGCCGTGCCGGGCCTGCTCACCAAGGACGGCTTCGAGGGCGTGCAGGTCGCCGCGCTGCCCGACGGGCGGGCCGTGGCGGTGAAGATCGCCGACGGGGCGAACCGGGCGCGGGTGCCGGTGGCCGCCGCCGCACTCGCCCGCGCGGGTGTCGACCCGGAGCTGCTCACGCAGTTCGCGGGCGAGCCGCTGCTCGGGGGCGGCCGGGAGGTCGGGAGGGTGCGGCCCGCTCACTCGCTGGAACCCCTCGCCGGTGCCGCCCGCGCCTGAGCACGTGCCGGATCCTCCACGGCCGCCCCGGGTCTTCCGTGGCCGATCGCGCCGTTCCCCGCGCCCCTGACGGGGCGCTCGTCCACCCTCACTCCTCGGAAAAGGGAACCCTCCCCTCATGACCGCCGCCGTCCAGTTGATCCATGAGATCAACCTGGGCGCCACGGCCATCGGCACCGGCCTCGACGCCCCCGCCGGCTACGCCGAGTTGGCCCGCCGCCACCTCGCGGCCCTCACCGGCCTGCCCCTGGTCACGGCGGCCGACCTGGTCGAGGCGACCCAGGACTGCGGCGCCTTCGTGCAGATGTCCGGCGTGCTCAAGCGCATCGCCGTCAAGCTCTCCAAGAGCTGCAACGACCTGCGCCTGCTGTCCTCCGGCCCACGCGCCGGCCTCGGCGAGATCAACCTGCCGCCCGTCCAGGCCGGTTCGTCGATCATGCCCGGCAAGGTCAACCCGGTCATCCCCGAGGTCGTCAACCAGGTCGCCTTCGAGGTCATCGGCAACGACGTCCCCATCACCATGGCCGCCGAGGCGGGGCAGCTCCAGCTCAACGCCTTCGAGCCGATCATCCTGCACTCCCTGTCCGAGTCCGTCACGCACCTGCGGAACGCCTGCGTGACGCTGGCCGAGCGCTGCGTCGCGGGCAGCACCGCCACCACCGAGGCGCTGCGCGCGGCCGTCGAGAACTCCATCGGCCTGGTCACCGCCCTCAACCCGCACCTCGGCCGCACCCCAGCCGCCGACATCGCCAAGGAGGGGCTCGCCACCGGCCGCGGCGTGGCCGAATTCGTCCTGGAGAAGGGCCTGCTCCCCGCCGAGACCCTCGCCGGCCTGCTCCGCCCCGAGGTCCTGGCCGGCAGCGGCCCGGCCCGGGCCTGAACCACCGTGGACGCACCGGGACCGGCAGCGAGGGAGAATAGTGATCATGGCATCGTCGACGACCTTCGAGCCGGTCCTGGAGCGCATCGCCGAGGAGATCGAGCGGACACCCGGCCGCGGCCGGCCCGCGGACTACATCCCGGCGCTCGCCGCCTGCGACCCCCGCCGGTTCGGCATGGCCGTCGCCGAACCGGACGGCACGGTGTACGGAGTGGGGGACTGGCGGCAGCCGTTCTCCATCCAGTCGATCACCAAGGTCTTCACCCTCGCCCTGGACCTCGCCCGCGAGGGCGACGCCCTGTGGGAGCACGTGGGCCGCGAGCCCTCCGGCAACCCCTTCAACTCCCTGGTGCAGCTGGAGTACGAGAACGGCATCCCGCGCAACCCGTTCATCAACGCCGGCGCCCTCGTCGTCACGGACCGGCTGCACACCCGCACCGGCGACGCCTCGGGGGAACTGCTGGCGTTCCTGCGGGCGGAGAGCGGCAGCACGGACCTGACCTTCGACGAGGAGATCGCCGCCTCCGAGTCGGCCCACGGAAACCGCAATGCCGCCCTGGCGCACTTCATGGCCTCGTACGGCAACATCGACAACCCGGTCCCGACCCTCCTCGAGCAGTACTTCCGGCAGTGCTCGATCAGCGCCTCCTGCGCCGATCTCGCCCTGGCCACCACCTTCCTGGCCCGCCACGGCATCCGCGCCGACGGCAGCCGCCTGCTCACGCGCAGCCAGGCCAAGCAGATCAACGCGATCATGCTCACCTGCGGCACGTACGACGCGGCCGGCGACTTCGCCTACCGCGTGGGACTTCCCGGCAAGAGCGGCGTGGGCGGCGGCATCATCGCGGTCGTCCCGGGCCGCTGCACGCTGTGCGTGTGGAGCCCCGGCCTGGACGAACGGGGCAACTCGGTGGCGGGCGTGGCGGCACTCGACCGGTTCACGACCCTCACCGGCCTCTCCGTCTTCTGAGGCGTCGCGTGCGCTTCTGAGGCGCCGCGTGCGCGGGCGCGGGCAGCGCCGCCGGCCGGGCGCCGGGGGGATCAGGTCCCGCGTCGGTGCGGCGGCCGCCCGCCGGCCGGTCCGGTCAGCTCTGTCCGGGCCCGCGCACCGGGATCCGCAGCACCAGCACCACGACGACGCCGCCCAGCCCGGCGGCCCCCGCGATCAGCGCGGCGTCCGTCCAGACGGACCCGGGATGCTTCGACACGGCCGCGGCGACGGCGGGCGGGGGCGTCGTCTCGGGACGGCCGCCGGGCCGCGACGGGCCGAGCGAGCCCACCGCTTCGACCGTCCCGGCCGACCGGAAGCCCCAGTCCAGCAGGGAGCGGGCCTCCTCGTAGACGACCGAGCCGCCGCCCTCCTGCGGGTTCATCACCGTCACCACGAGGGTGCGCCCGTCCCGGCGCGCCGCGGCGACGAGCGTGTTGCCGGCCTTGCTGGTGTAGCCGTTCTTGATGCCGATCAACCCCGGGTAGGGCTCCACCCCTCGGGCTCCGCTCAGCAGCCGGTTGGTGTTGCGGATGGGGTACGACGTACCGCCGCCGGCCGGGAACTGCGCCTCGACGGTGGCGCAGTACCGCGCGAAGTCCGGGTTGCGCAGGCCCACCCGGCCGAAGACGGCCAGGTCGTACGCCGAGGAGACCTGGCCCGGCGCGTCGTAGCCGTCCGGGGAGACCACGCGCGTGTCGAGGGCGCCCAGCGCACGGGCCCTGGCCTGCATCCGCTCCGCCGTCGCCCGCCAGCCGCCGTTGAGTTCGGCCAGGACGTGCACGGCGTCGTTGCCGGAGTTGAGGAAGACGCCGCGCCACAGGTCGGCGACCTGGTACGTACGGCCCTCGGCGACCCCGACCAGACTGCTGCCGTCCCCGATGCCGCGCAGCTCCCGTGGGTGGACCGTGTGCTGGATGCCCGCGGGCAGGGACGGCAGCACGGTGATCGCGAACAGCGTCTTGAGGGTGCTGGCCGGCGGCAGCCTGCGGTGCGCGTTGTGGGCGGCGAGGACTTCGCCGGTGCGGGCGTCGGCCACCAGCCAGGACAGGGCGGAGACCTTCGGGACACGGGGTGTCCCGGCCCCCGGGCGGACGTGGACGCCGGGCCGGTACAGCAGCGACGGATGCGGGGCGGCGGCCCCCGGCACGGCCGGCACGGTGGGCTCCACCCTGCCGGAGCCGGCCGCCGCGGCGGGCATCACGGACAGGAGTCCCGCCGCGCAGAGCGCACCGGCCGACACGGCCACCCGGGAAGAGAATCCGAGGATCATATGATCAACGTAGGAATGCTTCCGCTGCGCAGGGTGTCGGCGGGGCCGTCGCCCGCGGGCGAGCACCCGGATGCCGCACGGGCGGAGCGCCGGACGGCCGACCGGACGGGCGCCTAGGGGGCCCACGCCACCCCCGTCCGTACCGCGTCAGTCCGTGGGAAGCGTCGGATGGATGCGCCCCAGGAACGTCGCGTTGTCCGGCGTCTGGCGCATCCGCTCCAGCAGCGTCTCCAGGGCGCCCTGCCCGTCGCGGTTCTGCAGCACGCGGCGCAGACCGTGAAGGGCCGTCAGCTCGGCCGCGGGCACCAGGAGTTCTTCGCGGCGGGTGCCGGAGGGGACGATGTCGACGGCCGGGAACACGCTGCGGGCGAACCAGCGCTCGGGATCGAGGTCCTGGTCGAGGCCGTAGAAGCGGCCGGCGAGGTGGACGGGACGTGCGGGCGTGCCGGCTCGCCCGGCCGGCGCGCATCAGCCGGTCGTCCTCGGCGGACGGCATGCGGACATCCCGCCGCGAACGGGGCGCTGGCAGCGGGAGGACCGCGGAAAGGGGAGTGCCGGGCGTGCCGCTCAGAGCGTGCGGGCGCGCGCCTCCTCGGCGATCCGCTCGAACCGCTCGCCCATGGCGGCCGCGAGCGCCTGGGCCCCGGACAGCGGGCGCACCATCACCGTGAACTCGTCGATGAGCCCGTCGTCGCCGACGTGGACGAAGTCGCAGCCGTTGACCTCCCGCTCACCCACGCGGGCGGTGAAGACCAGGGCGTGGTCGCGCCCGTTCGCGTCGTTGATCTCGCGCACGTAGCGGAAGTCCTGGAAGACGTCCGCGACGGCGCGCAGGATCGCCGCCGTGATCGGCTTCCCGGTGTACGGCTTGAACACGACCGGGCTGGTGAAGACGACGTCCGGCGCCAGCAGCGCCTCGGCGGCGTCGAGGTCCTGCGCCTCGACCGCCTCACGGAATGCACGCATCGGAACCGCCTCACTACATGGTCAACTAATTGATTAGGTGCGCATCACATTAGTCAACGGTTGGTACGGTGTCCACATGTCGCTGAAGTACGCCGTGCTGGCCGCTCTCCTGGAGGGGGAGGCCTCGGGTTACGAGCTGTCCAAGGTCTTCGACGTGTCCCTGGCCAACTTCTGGGCCTCGACCCCGCAGCAGCTCTACCGGGAGTTGGAGCGCCTCGAGCGGGACGGCCTGGTCGAGTCCCGGGTCGTGCGTCAGGAGCGGCGGCCCGACAAGCGGATGTTCATGCTGACCGTCAAGGGCCGGGAGGACCTGTGTGCCTTCGCCGCCACACCGCCCCGGCGCCCCACCGCCATCCGCGACGAACTCCTCATCAAGATCCAGGCCATGGACGCCGCGGACCCCGAGGCGGTCAGCGCGCTCATCGAGGAGCGCGCGGCCTGGTCCCGCGGCAAACTCGCCCGCTACCAGCGCGTCCGCGACCGTCTGCTGGCCGGCCGTGACGAGGAGGAGTACCTCCGGGAGGCCGACCGCGTCGGCCCCTACCTCACGCTGATGGGCGGCATCGCCTTCGAGGAGGAGAACCTCCGCTGGTGCGAACGCGTACGCGACGTGGTGCGACAGCGTGCTCCTCTAGGCTGAGCCGATGTTCAGCCCCGAAGGCCCCACCCTGCGCGAGCTCGCCGTCCAGGCGCTGTCGTCCGTCGAGCGCGGCTACGACCTCCTCGCGCCGAAGTTCGACCACACCCCCTTCCGGACGTCCGACGCGGTCCTCGACGCCGTCGGTTCGGCCCTGCGGGGGATGGGGCCCTTCGGTACCGGCCTCGACCTGTGCTGCGGCACCGGCGCGGGGGCCGGCGTGCTGGCGCGGGTGTGCCGCGAGCGCGTCACGGGCGTCGACTTCAGCGCGGGCATGCTCGACGTCGCCCGGGAGCGGGTCCGGCCCGCGGGGCCGCCCGTCTGCTGGGTGCGGGCGGACGCCCGCGCCCTGCCCTTCGGACCCGCCTTCGACCTGGTGGTGAGCTTCGGCGCCTTCGGGCACTTCCTGCCGCGCGAGCTGCCCCGGCTGTTCACACAGGTCCGTTCCGTGCTGCGCCCGGGCGGCCGCTTCGCGTTTCCGCTGATGGCGCCGGCCCACCCGGGCTCGCCCGGCTATTGGACGCGGCTCGGCTTCGACACGGTCATGCGGGTCCGCAACGCGCTGTGGCGGCCCCCGTTCGTCATGTACTACCGAGCGTTCCGCCTCGGGGACGTGCGCCGCGAGCTCACGGTAGCGGCCTTCCGGGTGGAACTGCACGCCCTGGAGGAGTTCGGGCGGCGGACGGACGGCAGTCCGCGGGTGCGGCTCGTGGTCGCCCGGCTGCCGGGCTGAGGGCTGTCGTCGCACTCCCGTCTGCCCCGTGACGCCTGGCACGCCCTCCCGGGAGTGTGACGACAGCCCCTGGTCACCCCCGCAGGAAGTTCAGCAGGTCGTCGTTGAACGCCTGCTCGAAGTCCCCGACCAGGCCGTGCGGGGCGCCCTCGTACACCTTGAGCGTCGCGTTCCCGACGAGTTGCGCGGTCCGGTGCGCCGCCGCCGTGATCGGCACGATCTGGTCGTCGTCGCCGTGCGCGACGAGCGTCGGCACGTCGATGCGCCGCAGGTCCTCGGTGAAGTCCGTCTCCGAGAACTGCTCGACGCAGTCGTAGGCGCCCTTCAGCCCGGCCTGCATGCTCCACATCCAGAACGCGCGCCGCATGCCCTCCGAGACGGCGGCCCCGGGCCGGTTGAAGCCGTAGAAGCTCTCGCTGAGCTCCCAGTAGAACTGCGAGCGGTCGGTCGCCACGGCGGCGCGGATCCGGTCGAAGACGTCCTTCGGGGTTCCCTCCGGGTTGGCGTCCGTGCGCAGCATCAGCGGCGGTACCGCGCCCAGCAGCACGGCCTTGGCGACCCGGCCGGTGCCGTGCCGGCCCATGTAGCGCACGACCTCACCACCGCCGGTCGAGTGACCCACCAGGACGGCGTCGCGCAGGTCCAGGGCCTCGATCAGCTCGGCCAGGTCGTCGGCGTACCGGTCCATGTGGTTCCCCCGCCACGGCTGTCCGGAGCGGCCGTGGCCGCGCCGGTCGTGGGTGATCGCGCGGAAGCCGTGCTCGGCGGCCAGGCGGGCCTGGCCGTCCCACGCGTCCGCGTTGAGGGGCCACCCGTGGCTGAACACCACGGGCTGGCCCTCGCCCCAGTCCTTGTAGTAGATCCCGGTGCCGTCGGAGGTCGTGAACGTGCTCATGGGGGTCCCTTCGGTGCGAGGCGGCACTGCCGTCCCTCGATGATCGCCGTGATCGCGGCATCGCGCCGACCGGACATCCGGCCCCGGCCCGGCCAAGCCCCCGCACGGCAGGGTGAACACCAGCGCTTCCTGTTGCCCGTCCACCACCAGGTCGGTGATCTCCAGCGGGTGGGCGTACCCCGGCGAAACACCGGGCCGGCCCGGGTGCGCCGTTCCCCGCCGCCGGAGGGCGCCGCAGCGCGACAGCACCGGCTGAGGGGACACCCGGCGAGGTCAGCCGAAGCGTTCGATCCGGATGCGGTCCACGGGCTGACCGGCCGTCATCAGCAGCCGGGAGGCGTGCTCGGCGAAGGAGTTGGAGCCGCACACATAGGCCTCCCACCCACCGGGAGGCTGCTCCGCCAGGAGCGGTGCCACATGTGCGGCGGCCATACGTCCCACCGCGACGCCCTCCGGCGCGCTCCGGGTGAAGACGGACGTCGTCTCGGGGCCCAACTCCCGCGCGTAGATGAGGTCCTCGGGGCTGCGCGCGGACACCAGCAGCCGCACCGGCATCTCCAGGTCGCGCGCCCGGTGGTGCCGGACCATCGACATCAGCGGCACGACGCCGGAGCCGGCGCCGATCAGCAGCGCGGGCCGGTCGCCGGGCCAGGCGAAGAAGCCGCTCACCGGCCCTCGCATCTCGACCCGGTCGCCGGGCCGGGCCACGGTGTGGAACCAGCCCGACACCTCGCCGCCGTCGACGTGATCCAGGGTCAGTTCGACGTGCCCTGCATCGTCGGGCGCGGACGCGATCGAGTAGTGGCGCTGGGCCGTGTAGCCGTCCTCGGCGGTCAGCCGCACCATCAGGTGCTGCCCGGGCAGATGACCCGGCCAGCCGGGCACGGCGAACCGGAACGTCGACACCCGCGGGGTCTCGCGGCGGATCCCGGTGAGCGTGGCGGTCTGCCACACGGACGCGGCCTGCTCGCCGACGGCGATGCGCCCGGGCACGGCGAACCGGGTGGGGGGCACGAAGGTCTCAGTCACCGGAGTACCTCTGTTCCTCCCAGGGGTTGCCCCGCTCGTGGTAGCCGTTGCGCTCCCAGAAGCCCGGCTCGTCGTGGTCGAGGATCCGCAGGCCCGCGATCCACTTGGTGCTCTTCCAGAAGTACAGGTGCGGCACCAGCAGCCGCGCGGGGCCGCCGTGCTCCGGGGCGAGCGGCTCCCCGTCGCTCTCCCACGCGATCCAGGCGCGCCCTCCGGTCAGGTCGGCGAGCGGGAGGTTCGCGGTGTAGCCGGTGTGCGCGTAGGACACGGCGTGGGTCGCCGATGCCCGGGGCCGCACCGCGTCGAGGAACGCGTCCAGGGACACGCCCGAGAACCGCGTCCCGAACCTCGACCAGCCCGTCACACAGTGGATGGCGCCCTCGTACGCCGACGGCGGCAGCCGGTGCGCCTCCTCCCAGCCCCAGGTGCGCGGTTCCTCGACCAGTCCGTCGACACGGAACGTCCAGTCGGCCGGCGCGAGGTCGGGGGTGACCTCGGCGGACAGGACGGGCCAGTCGTCGCGGGCGTCGTACTGGCCGGGCGGCAGACCGGGGTCGGCGACGCGCGGCCGCCCCGTGAAGCCTCGGGTGATGTGCATGGCTGTGGTGCCTCCGGACCGGACCGACGGTGCCCCGCCGGGCGGCTGTGCTCGGTGATTGCGTACTCAACCGTACGTGCGGTGGTCCTGCCCCCGCGGGCCGGGCCCCGCGCCGGATCCCGCGTCGTAGCGCACCAGGTAGTCGGCGAACCGCGACAGGTCCTCCGCCGGCCAGTGCGCCAGCCGCTCCCGGAACGCCGCCCGCCGCCGCTCGGTGACCCGGGCCAGGACGCGCCGCCCGTCCCGCGTCAGGTGCACCACCTGGACGCGGTGGTCCCGCGCGTCGGACCGGCGCTCGACGAGCCCGGCGCGCTCCAGGGCGCTGACCTGGCGGCTGACGGTGGACTTGTCCAGGGCGTAGTGGGCGGCCAGGTCGGTGGCGCTGCACTCGCCGCTCTCCTCCAGGTGCCCCAGCAGCGCGTACGACACCAGCGACAGCTCGGGGTGCATGCGTCCGGCCAGGGCACGGGCACGGCGGGCGAAGACCGTCATCTCCCGCTGGATGGTCTCCACGGCGTCGGCGGGTGCACGGGACCTCCCTCGCTGCCTGCTCCCTCCATGGTTGCATGACCCAACCACGCGCCCGCGGGCACGGACCGCCGCCGGGGCCGTGCCGGGCACCGGGGCCGTCGGGTAGGGTTGCCGCCGGCTGTGGACGGACCCGGCCGCCACGACGCCGGGAGGTGAGACCCATTACCGCTGTGTCAGCTCGGGTGCTCACCGTCCGATGTCGCGCGGATCGCCGGCCCTAGGCGACCGCCGGAGCGCCCTTCGGTTCTCGAAAGGCTCTGGGCTTCCATGCCGTCTGTCTCCTCCGTCCCGCCCTCGTCCCGTGACTCCGTCGCCGCCGCCCTGCGCGCGGCGGGCTGCGTCTTCGCCGAGGACGAGGCCGACCTGATCCTCACCACCGCGCGCACCCCGGCCGAGACGGCCGCCATGGTGGCGCGCCGCGTCAGCGGAACGCCGCTCGAACTCGTCGTCGGCTGGGCCGAGTTCAGGGGCCTGCGCATCACCGTCGCGCCCGGCGTCTTCGTGCCGCGCCGCAGAACCGAGTTCCTGGTGGAGCAGGCCCTGGCGCAGGCTCCCGGGGCCACCGTCGTGGTGGACCTGTGCTGCGGCTCGGGTGCCGTGGGCGCCGCCCTGGCCGCCAGGCTCGGCCGCGTCGAACTGCACGCCGCCGACATCGACCCGGCCGCCGTGGACTGCGCCCGCGGCAACGTCGCCGCCTTCGGGGGCCGCGTCCACCAGGGCGACCTGTTCGAGGCGCTGCCCGTCGAGCTGCGCGGCCGGATCGGCATTCTCGCGGCCAACGTGCCGTACGTTCCCAGCGACGAGATCGGGCTGCTGCCGCAGGAGGCCCGCGACCACGAACCGCTGGTCGCCCTCGACGGCGGTACGGACGGCCTCGACGTCCTGCGGCGCGTCGCGGCCGGGGCGCGCCACTGGCTCGCGCCGGGAGGCTGCGTCCTGGTGGAGACGAGCCGCCACCAGGCCCCGACGGCGGTGGACGCCTTCGCGCGCGGCGGTCTGACGGCGCGTCCGGCCGTCTCGGAGGAGCGGTACGCCCACGTGGTGATCGGTGTGGCCCCGTAGGCCGTCGGCGTCCCGGAGGGACAGGGGCGTGCCGTGTCAGCCTGGCGTCGTGGCCCGCGCGATCAGCAGCGCCACGTCGTCGAAGTTGTCCGGCTCGTGGAGCGTACGCAGCAGCTCGTCGCAGACCTCCTCCAGCGGGCGGTCCGGCCCGCCGAGCAGGGACAGCAGCGTGTCGAGCCGCTCGTCCAGCGGATCGCGCCGGGTCTCGACCAGGCCGTCGGTGTAGAACACCAGCCGGTCGCCGGGGTCCAGGTCGACGGTGGTCGTGGAGAAGGAGACCCCGCCCACGCCGAGCGGCACCCCGGTCGGCAGTTCGAGCAGCTCCGGGCGCCGCCCGGCCCGCAGGCGCACCGGCGGCAGATGCCCGGCGTTGGCGATCCGGCACTCCCGCCGATGCGGGTCGTGGACGGCGTAGACGCAGGTCGCGATGGCCTGCTCCAGGCCCGCGGTGATCCGGTCGAGGTGCTCCAGGAGCACGTCCGGGTCGAGACCCAGGGGGGCCAGTGTGTTGGTCGCCGTACGCAGCCGCCCCATGGCCGCCGCCGCGGGGATGCCGCTGCCCATCACGTCCCCCACGACGAGCGCGGTCCTGCTGCCCTCCAGCGGGATCACGTCGAACCAGTCACCGCCGACCTCGCTCGTGGCCCCGGCCGGCTGGTAGCGGGAGGCGACCTCCAGGCCGCCCGTCACCGGCGGATGACTGGGCAGCAGGCTGCGCTGCAGGGTGAGCGCGGTATCCCGGGCGCTCTGGTACCAGCGGGCGTTGTCGATCTGCACGGCGGCCCGGGCCGCCAGCTCGCGCGCCAGCAGCAGGTCGTCCTCGGTGAACGGCAGCGGATTGCGGGTGCGCTTGAGGTCGAGGGCGCCCAGCACCTCGCCCCGCGCGATCAGCGGCACCGCCAGATAGGAGTGCACCCCGGCCCGGCCCAGCAGCCGGGCGGCCTCGGGTGAACGGGCGATGCGCGCCAGGTCCTCGTCCTGGACCTCCGGCAGCATCACCGGCCGTGCCGTGCGCACGCACTGGGTGACGAGCCGGTCCGGAGCGTACCGGGCCACCCGCCCGGGAGGGTCGGCCGCCTCCAGTGCCTCGGCCGATTCGTACCCCTGGACCGCCAGGGCCCGGATCACCGCCGACTCCGCCGGCCCGAGACTGGCCTGCCGGCCCTGCACCACGGCGTCCAGGAGACCGACGGCGGCGATGTCGGCGAGTTCCGGCACGGCCACCCCGGCGAGCTCGCGGGCCGTGTGGTCCAGGTCCAGGGTGGTGCCGATCCGTCCCGAGGCGTCCGCGATGAGCGCCAGCCGCCGCCGCGCCGCCTCGGCCTCGATGCCCGCCCGGTACTGCTCGGTGACGTCGACGACCGCGAAGGCCACGCCCAGCACCGTCCCGAAGGCGTTCTCCAGCCGGTACAGCGAAACCGACCAGGCGTGGTCCTGCTGCGGGTCGGCCGGGGTGCGGCCGATGGTGGACTGGTCGACGACCGGCCGGCCGGTCTCCAGGACCCCGCGCGCCGCGGCCTCCAGGGCCTCGACGTCCATCCGCGGCAGCACCTCGCGGACCGTGCGGCCCAGGTGCTCCTCGGCCGGGATGCCGTTGATGACCTCCAGCGCGGGGTTGACCGAGACGTACCGGAGGCCGGTGTCCAGCACCGCCAGCCCGATGGGCGACTGGGCGATCATTCTCGTCGACAGCGCGACCTCCCGCTCCAGCCGGTGCACGGTCGACTGGTCGGCGCACAGCCCGAGCGCGTAGACGTCGCCCTGGTCGTCCAGCAACCGCATGGTGCGGAACTCCACGAACCGGGTGCTGCCGTCCTTGCCGCGGACGGGGAACGCCCCGGCCCAGCTCTGCCCCGTGCCCATGACGTCGGCGAACAGCTTCACCACGAGGTCGACGTGCTGCTCGTGGACCATGATCCGGGCGGCGTACTGGCCGAGCGCCTCCTGCGCCTCGTACCCGAACAGCTCCTCGGCCTGCGGGCTCCACAGCACGATGCGGCCCGCGGAGTCGAGGACCACCGAGGCCACGCGCAGGACGTCGAGCAGCCCGCTCGGGCGCGCCGACCCGCCGTCCGGCCGGTCGCCCTCGGCTCCGGGAGACCTGGTCGCACTCATCCCACGCCCCGCCTTCGCCGTTCCTCGCGGCACGCCGCCACGGTGCCTACACCCCAGTTCTACCGCGCGGAGCCGTTCCTCCGAGGCTCCTTCCGTCACCTTCCAGAATCCCCCACCCCGGTACGCGCCGCCCCGCAGCGTCGCCCTCATGGCGGCGTCACCGCCGGTAGTGCTCCCCGGAAGGTGGTGCTTTGCTGGGTAGGGGCGGGTACGGCGGCGTGGCGCCACGAGAGGAGCGGTCACGATGGTCATGAACCAGGAGCGAGCGCACCCCCACTCCGTCTCGGTCGAGATCAGCGGGTGCAGCAGGCAGGACGCCCGGGTCGTGTTCGACACGCTGTGCGCGTGCTTCGAGTCCGACCGGTGCGCCGACGACGTCCCCGAGGAACGCGACGAGACCCGTCCGACCGTGTGGCTCGGCACCTTCGACGTCGCCGACGCGCACGAGGGCGCACGCCCCGGCGCCCGGCTGTCCTCCTCGGTCGACGCCGACCTGTACGGCGGGTACTGGGCCGTCGAACGGCTGCGGACCACCCTGGACTCGCTGTTCGACGTGCACGACCTGAGCACGGCCTCCGGGGACCAGGAGGAGGAACTGCACGCACGCCTGCGGAGCCGGTGAGCGCGACGGGCCGGCCGTACCCGGCCCGTAGGCGCGGGTCCGCCCGCTGCTCGTCCTTCATCCACCCGGTACGGCGCCGCTCCGCCACCTGAGTGACCTCGGCCCACTGCCCCGTCCGGCAGCCGTAGTGCCCGGAGGCGCGCGCCCCGTGAGCCCTCCGGCCGGTCGAGTGAAACGCCTCCACGGTGGAGGCCCTGCTGTGCCCTCCCTCACCCCCTTGTGCAACTAGTTGCACAAACCTGCGGTAGTCCTCTACAACTACAGGCACGACACCGCGCACGGAGGGCCCGATGAGCCGTTACCCGCACCTGCTGAGCCCCCTCGACCTGGGCTTCACCACCCTGCCCAACCGGGTCCTCATGGGCTCGATGCACGTAGGCCTGGAGGAGGCCGAGGGCGGGTTCGCGCGCATGGCCGCCTTCTACGCCGCCCGCGCCCGCGGCGGAGTGGGCCTCATCGTCACCGGCGGCATCGCCCCCAACGACGAGGGGCGGCCCTACGAGGCCGGCGCCAAGCTCACCACCGAGGCGGAGGCCGGGCAGCACCGCGTCATCACCGACGCCGTCCACCGCGCCGGCGGGCGCATCGCGATGCAGATCCTGCACTTCGGCCGCTACGCCTACCACAAGGACCTGGTCGCCCCCAGCCCCCTCCAGGCGCCCATCAGCCCCTTCCCGCCCCGCGAGCTCACCGACGCCGACGTCGAGCGCACGATCGAGGACTACGTCCGGGCCGCCCGCCTCGCCCGGCAGGCCGGCTACGACGGCGTCGAGATCATGGGCTCCGAGGGCTACCTCATCAACGAGTTCATCGCCCTGCAGACCAACCAGCGCACCGACCGCTGGGGCGGCTCGTACGAGAACCGCACGCGCTTCCCGCTGGAGATCGTGCGCCGGGTGCGCGAGGCGGTCGGCGAGGACTTCATCGTCATCTACCGGCTGTCCATGCTCGACCTGGTCCCCGGCGGCTCGACCCTGGACGAGGTGATCACGCTGGCCAAGGCGGTCGAGTCCGCCGGGGCGACGATCATCAACACCGGCATCGGCTGGCACGAGGCCCGCATCCCCACCATCGCGACCTCCGTGCCGCGCGGCGCCTACACCTGGGTCACCAAGCGGCTCATGGGCGAGGTGTCCGTCCCCCTGGTCACCACCAACCGCATCAACACCCCCGAGCTCGCCGAGGAACTGCTCGCCGAGGGCGCGGCCGACATGGTGTCCATGGCCCGCCAGATGCTCGCCGATCCCGACTTCGTCACCAAGGCCGAGGCCGGCCGCCCCGAGGCGATCAACACCTGCATCGGCTGCAACCAGGCCTGCCTCGACCACACCTTCAGCGGCCTGATCACGTCCTGCCTGGTCAACCCGCGCGCCTGCCACGAGACCGAGCTGGTGCTGTCCCCGACCCGGCTGCGCAAGCGCGTCGCGGTCGTCGGCGCCGGACCGGCCGGACTGGCCTGCGCGGTCTCCGCCGCAGAGCGCGGGCACGAGGTGACGCTGTTCGACGCCGCGAGCGAGATCGGCGGCCAGCTCAACGTCGCCCGCAAGGTGCCCGGCAAGCAGGAGTTCGACGAGACGCTGCGCTACTTCCGCACGCAGCTCGACTGGCACGGCGTCGACGTCCGGCTGAACAGGCACGTCACGGCCACCGGCCTCGACGGCTTCGACGAGGTCGTCGTCGCCACCGGCGTCACCCCCCGGATCCCCGGGATCCCGGGCGTGGACCACCCGAGCGTCCTCGGCTACCTCGACGTGCTCCGCGACGGCGCCCCCGTCGGCGACCGGGTCGCCATCCTCGGCGCGGGCGGTATCGGCTTCGACGTCGCCGAGTTCCTCACCGACGGGGGCGACAAGGCCCACGAGGACCCGCGGACGTACTTCCGCCAGTGGGGCGTCGACATGGACTACCGCGGCCCCGGCGGCCTCGCCGCACCCGAGCGGCCCGCCCCGCCGCGCACCGTCCACCTGCTCCAGCGCAAGACGTCCAAGGTCGGCGCCGGCCTCGGCAAGACCACCGGCTGGATCCACCGCACCGAACTCAAGCACCGCGGCGTCACCATGGTCCCGGGAGTGCGCTACGACCGCATCGACGACGCCGGACTGCACCTCACCGTCGGCGAGGAGAGCACGGTCCTCGAGGTCGACACGATCGTGCTCTGCACCGGCCAGGATCCCCGCCGCGGCCTCTACGACGAGCTGCTCGCCGCCGGGCGCAGCGCCCACCTCATCGGCGGCGCCGACGTGGCTGCGGAACTGGACGCCAAGCGCGCCATCAAGCAGGGCACGGAGCTTGCCGCGGCCCTCTAGTTCCAGCGACGACGGGAGTCTGGCGACAGCCCCTCGAGGCACCGCGGCCCGTCCCTAGGATGGCTCCATGTCACTCCCGCACGCGATCCTCACCGCCCTGCTCGAGAAGCCGTCGTCAGGCCTGGAGCTGACCCGCCGGTTCGACCGGTCGATCGGCTACTTCTGGTCCGCGACGCACCAGCAGATCTATCGCGAGCTGGGAAGACTGGAGTCCGACGGGCTGATCAGGGCCCTGCCGTCCGAGCAGCCGGCCCGCGGGCAGAAGAAGAGCTACGAGGTCCTGCCCGCGGGCCGCGCCGAACTGGCCCGCTGGACCGCCGCCTCCCAGGACCCCAGGCCGCACCGCGACCCGCTGCTGCTGCGGCTGCGGGCCGCGGCCGTGGTCGGCACCGCCGGTCTGGAGGCCGACCTGCGCCGCCACCTGGAGCTGCACGAGCGGCAGCTGGCGGAGTACCAGGCGATCGAGAGGCGCGACTTCCCGCCCGGCCGGGACGGCACCGAGGACCGGCTGCGGCATCTGGTCCTCCAGGCCGGCATCGACCTGGAGACGTTCTGGACCCAGTGGCTCAGGCGCGCCCTGGCGGACTTCGCCGGCCTTCCCGAGGTCCGGCCGGCCGGACCCGCCTGACCCTCTGTCCGGCCGCGGACATGGCGGCGGCCCGACCGGCCGGAGCGCTTCGACCGGGCGGGCCGCCGTCCGTACCGGTCAGAGCCGGTACGGCTTGTTGCGCCGGCGCAGGTACCAGGCCGTCGCGATGACACCCGACCCGGCCAGCGCGCCGCCCGCGACCAGCGTGACGGTGCCGTAGTCCGTCGCGCTGCCGCCGACGCCGCCCATGACGCCCCGCGACGGCGTGGCCGACGGGGTGGCGGACCGCGATGGGGTCGGGGAGGGTGCCGTGGACACCACGACGGACTGCGTGCCCGCGGTCGTGCCGTCCGAGCAGATGACGATCACGGTGTACGTGCCCGGGGAGACGTTCGACCAGGCTGCGGACTGGTTCGTGGCCGTCCCCGACAGGGTCACCTGCCGCCCTTGGGCGAAGCTGCCCTGGCTGCTGGTCAGCAGCGAGGCGGTGCCCCAGGAGCCGTTGATCTGCGTGCACGTGGTGGTCGTGACCGACACCGTGGAACCCGTGGTGCGCACGGAGATGCCCGGGCCCGCGGCAGCGGGCACCGCCGCCAGAGCAAGGGGCAGCGCGGCGGCGGCCACGGTCAGGCCGGAGCGGAGAACTGACGACGAGTTGCGCATGTGGACTGCCCTCCGGCGGCACGGTCGGCGGTGCATCCCTGGCGCCGCCGAGGATCGGGGACGCCCGTGCTGCCTCAGGTTCAGCCAAGGCGCCCCGCGTCCGCGCCGCACCCCGGGTGCCGCCGTGCAGGTGACGGCGGGGGCCGGGCGGGTGCCCGAGGGGGAGGCGCCTCAGCGCCCTCCGCCCGTCGGCACCGTCCGCTCCTCCGAGAAGCCTCCCCAGGTACCGTCCGGCAGCATCGCGCGGACGCGGACACGGTGGGTGAGGCCGGGTTCCCGCCCCACGTAGAAGCGGTACGTGGTCCGGTCGCGCGGGGGGTCGCCGCCGAACACGAGGGACGTGGCGGCCCGGCCGTCCAGCCGCACCTCGTACTCGGTGATCACGCCGTCCACCCGGTGCGGCACCCAGCTCAGAAGGCGCGCCGGGCGGTGCGCCGCCGTCCGGGCGGCCGGTTCCGGCCCAGCCGCAGGCTACGAGCGCGAGCGCCGCACAGAGCGTGGCGCAACGGCACAGTGCGATGAGACGGCGCACGACACTGCCTCCCCGGGCGGCAGGCGAAATGGTCCGGACCAATATGGCCCGACGGGCGCGAACGCATCAAGGGGGCGGTGCGGGCCTGCCGGTGAGCGGGCGTCACCGCCGTGCGCGACCACTCGCGGCAGTTACGTATGCTGATGTTCCCTTCGGCCGAACTTCCGACGGGTGTCGAGGAGTTCGGGCTGTCGCGCGGACCGCTGTCGTCGCAGACGCCGCGCCGGCGCGGGTGGCCGGGCGCCCCGGTTCTCACTCGGACTCAGGCGCCCGGGCCCCGTCGGGGATTGCCGGCGCGCACCGTCCGGTGGCCCTCGTCGGGGATTTCCGGCGTGCGCCGTCCGGCCCACTACCGGTGGACGGGTGACCGCACCGGGTCCAGATTGGGCTGAGTGCCCGTCAGGACCCCGACGAGAGGCTCCCGTATCGTGCGTGTCCAGTCGCTCACCCTGGCCGCGGCCAGCGTCGCCCTGCTCGCCCCGACGACGGCCCCCGCCCCGCCTCAGGCCCACCCGGGGTCGCCGGGCGGGCGCGCGGGCACCGTCCTCGCTGCCGACCTGCTGGCCAAGGTGCGGGACGCGACGACGGCCCCCGCCCCGCCTCAGGCCCACCCGGGGTCGCCGGGCGGGCGCGCGGGCACCGTCCTCGCCGCCGACCTGCTGGCCAAGGTGCGGGACTGCGTTCCCGTCTCCCGCGGCCGGTACCGCAGCGACGAGGGCGCCCCCGCGAACATCCCGGTCTGCGGCACGTCCGGCGCCGTGTTCTGGAAAGCTGACCTGGACATCGACTGCGACGGCAGGCCGGGGCCCCGCTGCAACCGCCGGACCGACCCCTACTTCGCCGCCTCCACGGCCTTCGCCCGGTCCGACGGGCGACCCCTGAGCGCCGAGGCCCTCCCCTTCGTCGTCCTGCCCGCACCCAGCCGGATCTGGGACTTCCGGGACCACGGCATCACCGGCGGTTCCGTCGTGGCCGTCATCCACCGGGACCGGGTGCAGTACGCCGTCGTCGGCGACACAGGCCCGCAGGGCATCATCGGGGAGGCCTCCTACGCGTCCGCCGACGCCCTCGGGATCCGGGCCGACCCGCACGGCGGCGGGGCACGCTCCGGCGTCACCTACATCGTGTTCGAGAACAGCCGCGTGTCCCCCATCGAGGACCGTGCGGAAGCCGTGGCGACGGGGGAGCGGCTGGCACGGCGGTTCATCGCCGGGGACTGAGGACCGCCGCACCCCGAACGGCTCACGCTCCGTCATGAGCACGCCGAGAGGCCGGGCCCGCCGTCGTCGCGACGCGCCCGGCCTCCCAGGATCCGGCCCGCTCACACCTTCCGGTAGGTGTACGCCTCCGCGGCCGCGGCCTCCACCGCCGCCAGGTCGGCCCCGGTGGCCGCCGTGACCACGGCGGCCACGGCTCCCTCCAGGAACGGGGCGTCCACCAGCCGCGTCCGCTCGGGCAGTTCGTCGCCCTCCGCGAGCAGCGCCTTCACGGTGAGCACCGCGCTGCCCAGATCGGTCAGGACCGCGACACCGGCACCGCGGTCCACGGACGCCGCCGCGGCGGCGATCAGCTCGGAGCTCGTCCCGAGACCGCCGCCCTCGGTGCCGCCCGCCGGGGCCACCGGCACCGCCGGGCCGCCGCCCGCGAGCCCCTTGGCCAGCGCGGCGACCGAAGCGGCGACCTCCGCGCTGTGCGACACCAGGACGATCCCCACCAGCCGCTCGTCACTCACCGGAGGCCTCCACGAGTGCCGCGACGATCAGCGCCGACGACGTGGCACCCGGATCCTGGTGCCCGATGCTGCGCTCGCCGAGGTAACTCGCCCGGCCTTTGCGCGCCAGCATGGGCGTCGTCGCCACGGCACCCTCCTCCGCCGCGGTCCGGGCCGCCGCGAACGAGTCGCCGAGCGCGTCCACCGCGGGCACCAGCGCGTCGATCATGGTCTTGTCGCCCGGCGCGGCGCCACCGAGTGTCATGACCGCGTCCACCCCGGTCCGCAGTGCCGAGGCGAGATCCCCGGCACCGACCTCGGTGGCGTCCCCGAGGGCCTTGCCGGTCCGGCGCAGCAGCGTCCCGTACAGCGGCCCCGAGGCACCGCCGACCGTCGAGATCAGCTGCCGCCCGGCCAGTGTCAGGATCCCGCCGGGCGTCCCGGGGGCCTCCTTCTCCAGGGCGGCCACCACGGCCCGGAAGCCGCGCTGGAGGTTGGCGCCGTGGTCGGCGTCCCCGATGGGGGAGTCGAGGGCGGTGAGCCGCTCCGCCTCGCGTTCCACGGACGCTGCGGCCGCCGTCATCCAGCGGCGGAAGAAGTCGGCGTCGAGCACTGGGTCTCCTTGCCTTGGTAGGTACGTGTGGATCCTCTACCCCGTGTGCGTGTCACACGCCCCAGCGCAGGCCAGGCGTCTTCACCGGCGCGTCCCACAGCCGCAGCAGCTCCTCGTCGGCCTGGCACAGGGTGAGCGAGGCGCCCGCCATGTCCAGGGAGGTGACGTAGTTGCCCACGAGGACCCGGGCGACGGGGACACCCCGCGCGGCGAGCACCCGGTGCACCTCGGCGTTGAACCCGTACAGCTCCAGCAGCGGCGTCGCGCCCATGCCGTTGACCAGGACCATCACCGGATTGCGCGGCCGGAGGTCCTCCACCACGGCCTCGACGGCGGCCTCGGCGATCTCGCCCGAGGTCATCATCGCCCGCCGCTCCCGGCCGGGCTCGCCGTGGATGCCGATGCCCAACTCCAGCTCACCGGGCGGCAGATCGAAGGTCGGGCTGCCCTTGGCGGGCGTGCTGCAGGCGCTCAGCGCGACACCGAAACTGCGGGAGTTCTCGTTCACCTGCCGGGCGATCGCCTCCACGCGCTCCAGCGGCATGCCCTCCTCGGCGGCGGCACCCGCGATCTTCTCCACGAACAGGGTGGCACCCGTACCGCGCCGCCCCGCCGTGTACAGGCTGTCCGTGACCGCCACGTCATCGTTGACCAGCACCTTCGCGATCTGGATGCCCTCGTCCTCGGCCAGCTCGGCGGCCATGTCGAAGTTGAGCACGTCACCCGTGTAGTTCTTCACGATGAACAGCACCCCGGCCCCGCTGTCGACGGCGGCGGCCGCGCGCAGCATCTGGTCGGGCACGGGTGAGGTGAACACCTCGCCCGGACAGGCCGCCGACAACATGCCGGGACCCACGAAACCGCCGTGCAACGGCTCGTGCCCCGAGCCTCCGCCCGAGACCAGCCCCACCTTCCCGGCCGCGGGAGCGTCCCGCCGCACGATCACACGGTTCTCCACGTCCACGGTCAGCTCCGGGTGGGCAGCCGCCATACCGCGCAGCGCGTCCGCGACGACGGTCTCCGGAACGTTGATCAGCATCTTCACGGGTACCTCCTGGTGAGAGGAGCGGATAGGCCCTGACCATCATCTTCGCAAGCCGGGGTGGGTTAGGCCAGTTGTCGATCTTGCCTGTCCCCGCCGACCGGGGTGACGGGCCATCAGCTCCTTCGGGGGGTCGGACACGGGCTGCCGACTCGGTGCTGTGGGAGCGTATCGACCCGGCGACGCCGAGGTCACGCCTCGCGAGCACCTCCGGCGTGTGGCGGTGCGTCAGAAACGCTGGCACCGCCGATGGAAGACGCCCCTGGGAACACCGGCGGTCCCTCACACCGGGTAGGCGTGCGTCTGGGTCGCCTTGACCGTCGCCCACACCTCCGTGCCCGGGTGCAGGTCGAGTTCGGCGACCGCGACGGTCGTCAGGTCCGCTGCGAGGGGGAGTTCGCCGGTGAGATCGGCCCGGATCTGGTCGCCGTGGGTCTCCAGGCCGGCGACCCGGCAGTGCCAGAGGTTGCGGGCACTGGAGCCGGTGGGCCGGTCGCGGTGCAGGGTCACCGCGCCGGGCGGGAACGCCACGAAGACCGGGCCGGACAGCAGCTCCGACGTGGTGAGGGACGGACCGTCGGCGAGGCGGACGGTGTGCCCGTCGGCCTCCCCCCGGTACAGGTTCAGGCCCACCAACTGCGCGATGTAGTCCGTACGGGGATGGCGGGCGATTCCGGAGGGGGTGCCCTCCTGGACGACCCGGCCGTGTTCCACGACCACCAGTCGGTCGGCCAGGACCATGGCGTCCAGCGGGTCGTGGGTGACCAGGACGGCGACCGCCTCGAAGTCTGCCAGATGGCGCCGGAGTCGGGCGCGCACCTCCAGACGGGTACGGGCGTCCAGGGCCGCCAGGGGCTCGTCGAGGAGCAGCAGGCGGGGGCGGGTGGCCAGGGCTCGGGCGAGGGCGACGCGCTGCGCCTGGCCGCCGGAGAGCCGGCGCGGTGTGACGCCGGCGTGGTCGGCGAGGCCCAGCCGGTCGAGCCACTCGGCTGCCCGCGCGCGGGCCTCCGCCTTGCGCGCGCCCTGGCAGCGGGGCCCGAACGCCACGTTGTCGAGAGCCGTGAGGTGCGGGAAGAGGAGGTAGTCCTGGAAGACCACACCAACCGGACGTGACTCCGGCGGTGTGCGGTCCAACTCCCTTCCGTCCAGGCGCAGATGGCCTCCGCTGAGCGGGGTGAGGCCGGCCAGGGCGCGCAGGGCGGTGGTCTTGCCCGCCCCGTTCGGGCCGAGCAGGGCGACGACCTCGCCGGGCGCGACGGTCAGGGTCACCTCGAGACGGAAGCCGCCCCGGTCCACCACCACATGGGCGTCGAGACCGTCCGCCGCGCCGCCGCTGCGGACACCGTGGCCGTGGGTCTCGGTCATCTCCGGCACCCTTCCTCCATCCGTCGCGTACGGCGGGCCGCCACGCGGGCCGAACCGCCGGCGAGCGCGCTCATCCGGCCCTCATCCACCGGTCCCGCAACCCCGCCAGCACCGCGATCGACACCGCCAGCAGCACCAGGCTGAGGGCGATCGCCGCCTCCGGGTCGCTCTGCAGGGCCAGGTAGACGGCCAGCGGCATGGTCTGGGTGCGGCCGGGGAAGTTCCCGGCGAACGTGATCGTCGCGCCGAACTCGCCCAGCGCCCGCGCCCAGGCCAGGACCGCGCCCGCCGCGATGCCCGGGGCGATCAACGGCAGGGTGACCCGGCGGAACGCGGTGAAGCGGGAGGCGCCCAGGGTGGTGGCGGCCTCCTCGTAGCGCGGGTCGGCGGCCCGCAGGGTGCCCTCGACGCTGATGACCAGGAACGGCATCGCCACGAACGCCTCCGCGACCACGACCCCGGCCGTGGTGAAGGGCAGCGTGATCCCGAACCACGTGTCCAGCCACCGCCCGGCGATCCCGTTCCGGCCGAGGGCCGTCAGCAGGGCCACACCCCCGACGACCGGCGGCAGGACGAGGGGCAGGGTGACCAGGGCCCGGACCAGACCCCGGCCGGGGAACTCGACCCGGGCCAGCAACCAGGCCAGGGGCACCCCGACGACCAGGCTCACCGCGGTCGCCGCCGTGGCACAGATCAGGGACAGCTTCAGCGCCTGCCACACCTCGGCACTGCTCAACTGCTCGGGCAGGCTCTGCCACGGGGTGCGCAGGAGCAGGGCGATCAGCGGCAGGACGAGGAACGCCACGCCGATCAGCGCCGGGAGCAGCAACGCAAGCGGGGCGCCGGTCCGCACGCTCCGGCGCCGCGGACCGCCCCGGGGCGTGTCGGTCACGGCGCCGGACGTGCCGGGCGTCGGGGGAGTCACGGCTTGAGGAACCCTGCCTCGGCCAGCACCTCTTGGCCCTCTTCGGACCGCACCAGTGCCATGAACGCCTTGCCGGCCCCGGCGTTCCGGGCGTTCTCGAGCAGGGCGATCGGGTAGTCGTTGACGGCGTCGGCGGCCTCGGGGAACGTCACGCCCTCCACCGTGTCACCCGCGGCGCGCACGTCCGAAGCGTAGACGAGCGCCGCGTCGGCCTCCTTCAGCTCGACCTTCGTCAGGGCGGCCTTGACGTCCTGTTCGTAGGAGACGGGGGTGAGCTTCAGCCTGCCCGCGTCCAGTGCCTTCTGCGCGGCGGCGCCGCAGGGCACCTCCCGGTCGCAGAGCACGACCTTGAGGCCCGGCCGGGTGAGGTCCTCCAGGCCGGTGATCCGGTCCGGGTTGCCCGGCAGGGTGGCGATCCGCAGCGCGTTGCGGACGAAGGTCGCGGGCGGGCCGGAGGTGCCGCCCGCATCCGTGACGATCCTCATCGTCCCGGGGCTGGCGGAGGCGAACACGTCCGCCGGAGCGCCGCCGGTGATGGAGGCGGCCAGGGAGTCGCTCCCGCCGAAGCTGAAGGTGACCTTCGTGCCCGGGTGCGCCTTCTCGAAGCGCTCGCCCAGGGTCGTGAAGCTCTCCTTGAGGGAGGCCGCGGCGAAGACGGTCACCTCGCCGGACACCCGGCCCGGGGCGGACGGCGTGGACGCGCCCGAGCCGGACGGCGAGCAGGCGCTCAGGGCCAGCAGGACGGCGGCGCCCAGGGCGGCCGCGCGCACGGGGCGGCGGGTCCGGCGCGCGGTACGGCTCATCACGGGTGGAACTCCCTCTGCGGACTCTCGACGACGCCCCCGTCGGGCGGCTCGATCACGCGTACGTGCCGATGATACTGCCGCAGATGCGAGGCGGAAGGCCTCTGTCGGATCGCATGAGCCGTACGGCCGGTTCGCGAGGCTGGCATGTGCGCTCGTACGGGAAACGGCCGGGTGGCGCGAGCCGTGACGCGCGGGTGGCCCTGGTCACGCCCGATCGATGTGCACGTTCGTCGACTTCACCCGGGCGGTGGCCTCCACCCCGACCTCCAGCCCCAGCTCCTCCACCGCCTCCCGCGTCAGCAGCGACACCAGCCGGTGCGGCCCGGCCTGGATCTCCACCTGGGCGGCGACGTCGCCGAGCTTCACGGCGGTCACGATGCCGGGGAACGCGTTGCGGACGGAGGTGTACGGCACGTCCTCCTCGCCGTCCCCGCTCCTGGCCAGCTCCACGGAGAAGGCGGCCAGGTCCCTGCCGTCGATCAGCCGCCGCCCGCCCTCGTCCCGATGGGTCGCCACCCGGCCGGCGTCCGCCCAGCGCCGCGCGGTGTCGGGGCTCACGCCGAGAAGCCGTGCGGCCTGGCCGATCGTGTAGGACTGCATAGGCGCCAAGATAAGCGATCAGGACCGGGCCCGGTCGTCTCAGAGCGCGCTGCCGGTCTCCCCGGCCAGCGTCCGCACCAGGAGGTCCTGGAAGTCCTCGTCGTGGACCGCCTCATGAGGCTGCCGCCGCCGGCCGTGGTACCAGTAGCCGCCGCTGGTCAGCGCCTCCGGCTCGTCGCTCGTCACCAGCCACTCCTGCGTGCGGTGGCCGAGTTCGAGGCTGTCGGGCGCGTTCGGCCCGCCCATCCTCGTCGGCACCCAGCCGGGATCCACGGCGTTGCTCAGCACCCCGGGGCGCAGCCGGGCCACGGCCGCGGCGAGGGCCGTGACGAAGAGCTTGCTGTCCGCGTACGAGCCGGCGCCACCGCCCCGCCAGTCGACCCCCTCCAGCGACGGGCGCCCGCCGTAGTGCGAGCCGCTGCTCAGGTACACCAGCCGCCGAGGGCCGCGCAGCAGGGACGTCAGCAGGTACGGGGCGACGACGTTCACCGGCATGACCGCCGCCCCGCTCCACACGCCGGCGTTGTGGATGACCGCGTCGAGCGGCTCGGCGGCGTTCAGCTCCTCCGCCACGCGCCGTACGGCGTCCCGGTCGGTGAAGTCGCCGACCACGAGCCCCGCCCAGCGGCCGGCCGGCGCGTCGAGCTGCGCGGCCCGCTGCCGGTTGCGGGCGTGTACCACCACCTCGTGCCCCTGGGACAGCAGCTCCTCTGCCGCGTACCGTCCGAGCCCGTCCGCGGACCCGGTCACCAGGATCCGGCTCACGATCGCACCACCCCTCACCCCTTGCGTCGTCGCACCGAGCCTGTCACGTCTGGAGAATCTGCGCCGCGTTACCCGCGGGCCGGCCGAGCAGCGGCGCGGGCCTGCCGGTCAGCGCAGGAGCGGGCAGGCCAGTGCGCTCAGCGCGGCGGCGGCCCCGAGGACCGCGCACGCCCCGGCCGCGTGGCGGCGCAACAGGGTGGCGCGGAGTTCGGCGTAGCGGCCCTCGTACTCCCGGCGCAGCTCCTCGGCCCGCTGGACCGTGCCCAGGAGCAGCCGGCGGGAGACGTCGAGCCGCAGGCGGACGTAGTGGGCCGTGAGTTCCCCGGCCTGGGCCGAGGTCAGCCACGGGAGCCGCGCGCACAGGTCCTCCGCCTCACTCCGGATCTGGTCGTGATGGGACCGGGCGAGCAGGAAACCCTCGACCTCCTCGGCCAGAGCGCTCCGCCGGGCGGACGCCGGCGTCTCGTGCGGGCCGCGTCTCACGGCCGTTCGCCCTTGTGGCCCCCGGCGTCCACGGCGTCGCGCCTGCGGGTGTTCTCCGCCTCGTCCAGGACGGCCACGTCCGGGTGGCGCAGGTCGAAGGCCGGGGACTCGGAGCGGACCTTCGGCAGGGTGAGGAAGTTGTGGCGGGGCGGCGGGCAGGAGGTGGCCCACTCCAGGGAACGGCCGAAGCCCCAGGGGTCGTCGACCCGGATCCGCTCGCCCTTCTGGGCCGTCCGGTACACGTTGTAGAGGAACGGCAGGGTGGACAGGCCGAGGAGGAAGGCGCCGATCGAGGAGACGGTGTTCAGGGCGGTGAAGCCGTCGGCGGCCAGGTAGTCGGCGTACCGGCGCGGCATGCCCTCCGCGCCCAGCCAGTGCTGCACCAGGAACGTGGTGTGGAAGCCGGCGAACAGCGTCCAGAAGTGGATCTTCTCCAGCCGGGGATCGAGCATGGTGCCGGTCATCTTCGGCCACCAGAAGCTGAATCCGCCGAACATCGCGAACACGATGGTGCCGAACAGCACGTAGTGGAAGTGGGCGACCACGAAGTAGCTGTCGGTGACGTGCCAGTCCAGCGGCGGGGAGCCCAGGATGACGCCGGTGAGCCCGCCGAAGAGGAAGGTGACCAGGAAGCCGGCCGCCCACAGCATGGGAGGCTCGAACGACAGCGAGCCCTTCCACATCGTGCCGATCCAGTTGAAGAACTTCACGCCCGTCGGCACGGCGATGAGATACGTCATGAACGAGAAGAACGGCAGCAGCACCGCCTGTGTGGCGAACATGTGGTGCGCCCACACCGCCACCGACAGCCCGGCGATGGCGATGGTGGCGCCGATCAGCCCGGTGTAACCGAAGATCGGCTTGCGGGCGAAGACGGGGATGATCTCGGAGATCACCCCGAAGAACGGCAGCGCCAGGATGTAGACCTCGGGGTGGCCGAAGAACCAGAACAGGTGCTGCCACAGGATCGCGCCGCCGTTCTCGGGGTTGAACACCTGCGCCCCGAACCGCCGGTCCGCCTCCAGCACCAGCAGCGCGGCGGCCAGCACCGGGAAGGCCAGCAGTACGAGCACCGACGTGAGCAGCACGTTCCACGTGAAGATCGGCATCCGGAACATGGTCATGCCGGGGCCACGCATGCAGATGATGGTGGTGATGAAGTTGACCGAGCCCAGGATGGTGCCGAACCCGGACAGGGCCAGACCCATGATCCACAGGTCCCCGCCGAGATGGGTGGTGCGCTCACCGCCGCTGAGCGGGGTGTAGGCGGTCCAGCCGAAGTCGGCGGCGCCCTGCGGGGTGAGGAAACTGGCCATCACGATCAGTCCGCCGAAGAGGAACAGCCAGTACGACAGCATGTTCAGCCGGGGGAAGGCCACATCGGGCGAGCCGATCTGCAGCGGCATGACCGCGTTGGCGAAGCCGGCGAAGGTGGGCGTCGCGAACAGCAGCAGCATGATCGTGCCGTGCATGGTGAAGGCCTGGTTGTACTGCTCGTTGGACATGATCTGCAGCCCGGGCCGGGCGAGCTCCGCGCGGATCGCCATGGCCAGGGCCCCGGCGATCAGGAAGAAGGCGAAGGAGGTGATCAGGTACAGATGCCCGATCCTCTTGTGATCGGTGGTCGTCACCCAGGAGACGATCACCTTCCCTCTGGGGCGGGGCCCCGCCGTGGGTACGGGCGCGACCGGTTCTGTGTATGTCGCCATGCGGTCCTCGTTCGGCAGCAGCGGTGCCCGGCAAGCCGGGGCGGGGGAGGGGCAGCCTGCTGGAACCTAGTCCGCTGCCCCGGACGCGATCACCCCGCGTCGCCCTCCGTTGGGCCGAACGGCCCCACGAAGCCACTTCTTCGGTGGGTGCCCGGTTCCCCCAGGTTTGCCGCGGTGGTGAGCGCGGCACTCGGATCCCCCACGGGCGTGGCCCGACCCGGCCCGGTCACGGGCGGAACAGAGGGTGGTCGATGACGACGATCGGCGTGGAAGAGGAGTACCTGCTGGTCGACCCGGTCACGGGCCTGCCGGTGCCGCAGGCGGACAAGGTGCGCCTGGCGGCGGGGCTCGGGCGTCTCGTGGCCGACCAGGAGGTGCAGTACGAACTGCTGCAGGCGCAGGTGGAGGTCGCCACCCCCGTGTCCGGCACGCTGGAGGAGGTCGGGGGGCACCTGCTGCGTCTGCGGCACGCGGTCGGCGTGGCCGCCGAGGAGCACGGCTGCCGGATCGCGGCCTGCGGCACACCCCCGGTGCGTCACGGCCGTCCCGTGGCCGTCACCGACCAGGCGCGCTACCGGGCCATGGTCACGCAGGCACCGCAGCTGGTGGCGGAACAACTGGTGAACGGCACCCATGTGCACGTCGCCGTACCCGACCGCGAGGCGGGCGTGCAGGTGATCAACCGGCTGCGGGCCTGGCTGCCGACGCTGACGGCCATGTCGGCGAACTCCCCGCTGTGGGACGGCCACGACACCGGCTTCGCCAGCTGGCGCACGGTGATCTTCGGCCGCTGGCCGGTCAGCGGCCTGCCCCCCCGCTTCCGCGACGCCGCAGACTACGACCGGCGCGTGGCGCGGCTGGTGGACGCCGGGCTGATCTCCGACAGCGGCCAGCTCTACTGGCAGGCCCGGCTGTCGTCCACCTACCCGACCATCGAGGTGCGGTGCCTGGACGTGCAGCTGCGGGCGGACGAGGCGGTGATGCTCGCCGCCGTGGTCCGGGCACTCGTCGAGACGGCACTGGCGCAAGCGGCCTCCGGCGTGCCGGTGCCCGAGTTCGAACCGGAGCTGCTCCAGGCCGCCATGTGGCACGCCGCGCGGCACGGGCTGGACGACACCCTGATCGACCTCCACGGCGTACCGCAGCGGGCCGGCGACGTGCTCTACCAGCTCCTGCGGCACGTCGCTCCGGCGCTCGACGCGTCCGGCGACACCCGGCAGGTCGCCTCCCTGGTGCACCGGCTGCTGCAGAACGGCACCGGCGCCGACCGGCAGCGCGCCGCCCTCGCCCAGGGCGGCCTCAGGGCGGTGACCGATCTGGTCAGCGCCCAGAGCACGATGCCGTGACCTGCGGGGACCGCCCCTCAGGCCGCTGCGGCGTACGCGGCGGCGACCGCGGTGTCCGGACGGGCGTGCACCACCAAACGGGTACCGGCCGTGTCGGCGTTGTCCTCGAGCGCGCGGCGGGTCGGCGCGCTGCCGGAGGCCACCGACATCAGGACTCCCAGCTGACTGCAGAGCCGGTGCACGCGCAGCACGACGCTGACCGCCGCGGCCGCCGAGGCCGGCTCGTCCAGGACGACGACCACGGGCGCCGGCCGGTAGGCGCGGACCAGATCGGTGATCTTCGTGAGGAGCGCGGCGCGCCCGCCGATGCCGGGGTCGCTGTGGACCGTGACGACGAGTATTCCGTGATCGAGCGTATGGGACAGCAGCACGGTCTCCGCGCCTCCGTTTTCTCCCTCAGAGAGTCGTTCCACCACGGAAGTACCCGGCGCGAGCGTGGTGAAGCGTCGTTTCCACGCCGCTTCGCCGCGTGTTCCGGACCACGGCCCGTGAGACGCCGGTTCGCGGGTAGGCGGGCAGTGCGGTGAAAGGAGGCGGACCGTGACGGAGCACGACGGCGAGGGCGGGCGGCGGATGCTCGCCGACCTGCTGCGGGCCAGCCATCTCATGCCGGTGGAGATGCTTCCGGCCAAGGCGACCGAGTGCGCCCGTGCCGCCGGCTTCCACGACGTGCTCATCTACATCGCCGACCTGCGCCGCCACACCCTGTGCCTGCTGGCCGGAGAGGAGGCGGCCGGTGAGGGGCACGCGAAGGAGCTGCCCGTCGAGGGGACGGTCGCCGGGCGTGCCTTCCAGTACGGCGACGTCCTGCCCGCCGCGCGGCCCGGGGGCGACGAGTTCGAGTGGTGGGTGCCGCTGCTGGACGGGACCGAGCGCATCGGGCTGCTGCGGGTGAGCGCCGAGCGGAACGACGCCGCGGCGCGGGCGGACATGGAGGCCCTCGCGGCGGTCGTCGCGCTGATCGTCGTGAGCAAGCGCGCCACCAGCGACACCCTGGCCAAGCTGGTGCGCGCACGGCCGATGAGCCTGGCCGCCGAGATGCAGTGGAACCTGCTGCCGCCGCGCACCTACGCGGACGGCAGGGTGACGATCTCCGCCGCCATGGAACCGGCCTACGACATCAGCGGCGACGTCTTCGAGTACGCCGTCGACGGGCCCCTGGTGCACCTGACGATCTTCGACGCGATGGGCCACGACACGGCAGCCGGCCTGTCCGCGGCCCTCGCGCTGGGAGCCTGCCGAAACTCCCGGCGCCAGGGCGCGGGCCTGCTCGGCAAGGGCGACGCCGTCGAGGCCGCCCTCATCGAGCAGTACGACCACCAGCGCTACGTCACCGGCGTCCTGGCCGCCCTCGACACACGCACCGGCACCCTGCAGTGGGTCAACCGCGGCCACCATCCGCCCGTCCTCATCCGTGGCAACCGCTGGAGCAGCCACCTCACCTGCCCGCCGTCCCACCCCATGGGCACCGAACTCGGCCTGCAGGGCCGCATCTGCGAGGAGCACCTCCAGCCGGGCGACCGCATCGTGCTGTACACCGACGGCATCACCGAGGCGCGGCGCGCCGGCGGCCGGGAGTTCGGCCTTGAGCGCTTCACCGACTTCCTGATCCGCCACCACGCCGACGGGCTGCCCGTCCCCGAGACCCTGCGCCGCCTCATCCAGGCCGTCCTCGACCACCACGACGGCGAACTCCAGGACGATGCCACCGTCCTGATGTGCGAATGGATCGGTCCCCACCTCGAACCGGCCGACAAGGCCGCCGGTCTGGCGGGCGTGTCGCCGCACGGCCCGGCCGACGGCCCGCCCGACGGCTCCGGCTGATCCGCGGCACAGACGGCTGACTCAAGCGGCGGGCCCGGACGGCTGACTCCGACAGCTGACCCGCGCGTGCCTCACGACCGTCCGCTCGGCCGAGCCGGCCCGGCACGGCTTCGCGTCGGTACGGCATCGCGCCGGCGGGACTTGCGGTCACGACCTGAGCGCGACTCCTGGGACGGTGTCCCGGCCGGTCCGCCCGCCCCCGGGCCGGCCCACGACTCCCAGGCCGAGCCGCGCTGACCGTTCACGACGCCCGTGCGCTCAACCGGGCCGCACCCGCCCGCCAGTCGCTGCTCGACCGCGCCGACCTGCCGGTGCTCGACGCCGTCGCCTGTTCGTGGGGGCTGCAGGCACAGGAGCCGTTCACCGGGCTCTGGATCCCCGCTGCGGGCGTTCGACCCGTCGGAGCTGTCGGAGCTGCTCACCGGGCGGCGCGTGGTGCGCGCTCCCCTCATGCGTCGCACCGTCCACCTCGTGACCGCCGACGACCTGCTCGCCTGGCGGGCCCGGCACGACGCCATGCTCCGCCGGCGGTCCTCGGTGTCCACCGGCGCCAACTCCAGGACGCCGGTGGGCCATGTGACCGCTGCTCCCCGCCTCCCGGCCGGGCCGCCCTGCGGTGCCGGGAGCACACTGGAAGAGGGTGCTGCCGGTGTTCGTGAGGGGGTGTCGCCCGATGAGGACCTCGCAGCGCACGACCGTGCGGTGGTGGCGGTGGCGCAGCAACCCGCTCAGACGCCGGGTCGACGTCGTCGAGGCCTGGGTGGTGCTCGCGGGCTGGATGCTCGCCGTGCTCGGCGGGGTGGTCGCGGGGCTGGCGGCCGCGGGCGCGGTCGGCCAGGCCGTCGTCCGGCAGCGCGCCGACAGCCACCGGGTCCCGGCGGTCCTCGTCCAGGACGCGCCCGGCCCGTCCTCGGACCGTGCGGCGAGCGACCGACGGGTGTGGGGCATGCGCTGGACCGCGCCCGACGGCACGGCCCACCGGCAGCGGGCGCGGGTCCCGCCCCGGGCGCCCGCCGGGAGCACGATCCCGGTCTGGACGCACCGTGACGGGGACCTCACCAGTCCGCCGGTGTCCGACGGAGAGGCCCGGCTGCACACGGGCATGGGCGGCGCGCTGGCCGGAACCTTCGCGGGCGGGGCGGTGCTGGGCGCCGCCCGGCTGGCCCGGCTGGGCCTGGACCGGCGGCGGTCGGCGCAGTGGGACGCGGAGTGGGAGCGGATCGACTCACAGCGGGGCTGGAAGACGGGCTGAACGGCGGATGCGGCTCGGGCGGGAGACGCCCGAGCGGCGCGCGACCGGCCGGCCCCGGCCGGGCCCCCGGGGCCCGGCCGGTCAGCCGCGTCGTGCGCCGTCGGAGGGTTGGGGGACCGGTGCCCCCGAAGGAACGGGAGTGGCCGTGGGCCGGGGGGCCGTGGCCCCCTCCACCTGCCGGACCGGGCCGGGACCCGGCCGGTCGCCCGTCCCCCGGCCGGGGGACAGCTGGGACCAGGCCCCCAGGGCCAGGGCCACGGCCGCCGCCGTGGCGACGACCCGGCCCACGCGCCGCGCCTTGGCACGCCGGTCCAGGTCCCGCCAGGCCACGCGGACCCACAGGTCCTCGGGCTGCCACAGATCACCGACGGCGTACGGGGGCTGGAGCTGCCGGCCCGACGCCCGCTCCTTCGCGGAGGGTTCCCGGGGAGCGGAGGCGCGTATGGCGGACTCGCTGTCCGTGAGGAACCTCAGCCACACCTCGTCGGGGAGCGAGGGAACGCCGCCCGCCCGGCCGGACGTTCCCCGCCCGCCGTCCGGTTCTTCGGTGGTCATGTGCCGTCATCCCCTCTCCGACCGTCGGCCTGGTCACTGCGCGGTGCAAGATCAGTATGACGCGCGGACCACGGAGGCGGCGCCTCATTTCGCGTCGGGCGGTGTCCCGGGCGGCTCGCCCCCGCGACGGCCGGTCAGGGCAACCCCCAGCTCGAACAGCACGTACCCCGCGTACGACCCGGAGGCCAGCGCCGCCGTGCCGAGCACCGCGGCCAGGGACGGCCAGCCGAGGCGGCGCATCGCCAGGGCGAGCGGGACGAACAGCAGCAGATGGCGCGAGACGTTGCCGAAGTACCGCTGGGTGGTCGTCACCATGAGGTACGACAGCACCGTGTAGACGACCTGCACGGCGGGCGGCCGCAGCCGGAGCAGCAGCATGGTCAGCAGCGGCGCCGCCAGCGCACGCAGACGCCGATGACGTCCTCGAAGGGCATCGCGAAGGGATGGTCGAAGTGCCCGACCGGGGTGGACGTCAGCACGTCGACGGTGTGCACACCCCAGTCGAACCTCTGGGCCCGGGCGCCGTCCTGGAGCTTGGGGTAGCCGTTGAGGTCGCCCATGTGGTGGTTGACCCAGGCGAGGTAGTCGAACAGGCCCAGCGGCGCGACCGTCACGGCGGCCAGCGGGCGGCGCGGCCGGACCTCGCGCCGGCGCAGGGACAGCACGGCGGCGACCGCGAGGGCGACCACCAGCGCGACCGCCCATGCCGAGGGCGCCCGCGGCGGTGCCGTGCGGAGCGGGCTCGTGGGGCGGGGCGCCCCCCGTACGGGGGCCCCTCAGGCGGCTGTTCGACGGATGCCGACGCCGAGGGCTCCTCCGTCTGTGCGGGAGGGGGCGGGGGGAGCGAGGTGCGTGTGGGGGTGGGTTCAGGCGCGGGTGGGGTCGAGGTGGTCCTGGGCGCCGGGGGAGCGGCGGTCGGGGTGGGGGCCGCCGGGCCGGTCGGCTCGTGCGTCGTCGTGGCCGGTGCGACGGCCGCTGTGATCCACATCATCCCGCCGGGATGCGGCTGCGAGGGACGGGTCCGGGGACGACGCAAGGGCCCCTGGAATTCGCCGGGCACGGGCCCTTGCGTCGTTGAAGCGTGGCGTCGCGGCCGGGGAGGTCAGTGGCCGCCGGGGCCGCCGCTGCCGAAGCCGCCGCCGCCCCCGTTCCACCGGAGGCGCTCCTGCGACGCGCTCGTCCGGTCGCTCTGGTTGCCGTGCGCCGTCAGCTCATGGGGCGTCAGACGGTGATCGCTTCTCGGCACCTCCTCGGGCTCCCGGCGCTCACGCGTCTCGCGCACCGGGCCCCCCTCGGGCAGCCGCGGCTGCTCCTCCGGGCGTGGCGTGGGCAGTTCCCTGCGTTTGCTGCGATGGCCGAGGACGAAGGCTCCCAGCAGCAGAGCCACGACCACCACACCTGCCACGACCAGGCCGATTCCGAGGGCACCCCGACCCGCGGCCAGCTCCATCCATGCGGTATCCATGGCACGCGGGTACCCCCGGACCTCGCGGTGAACCGAATCGCCGCCACCCCGGACGCGACCCTCAGGACTTCCCCGGGCCCGCTCGCGCCGAACGGGTCTTCGAGCGCTTCTCCTTGCGGCCGCCCTCCTTGCGCTCCCAGTGGTCACCGACCTTCTCATGGGTGTGCCGGCGGCCGGTGCCCGTCGGGCCGGGGCGGAGAACCGGGCGGAGCCCTTGGGACGACCGGGTTTGACCGATGTCGAGCGCGGCTACCCGCGTGGTGTGACTTCGACGACATCCCAGCAGGAGCTGTTCCGGTTCCTGGAGGACCGTTTCGCGTGTGCACAGGCGTGCACCGAGTGCGCCCGGGCGTGCGCGCTGCGCGCGAGCCTCGTGGATCCCGACGGCACCGAGAACCAGGAACTCGTACGACGCAAGGGCATCATGTGCGCGGAGGTCTGCGACGCGACCTGCCGTGTCCTGTCCGAGCAGCACCAGGTGGAGGAGGACGGCATCCGCACGCAGGTGGAGTGGTGCCGGACCGTGTGCCTGGAGGCCGCGCACGTCTTCGACCGGCAACCGGGAGCGGAGGCCTCGGCGGCGGTGTGCCGCGCGTGCGCGCGGGCCTGCACGGACTTCCTCGCGACACTGAACTGACGGGACCCGCCCGGATCCACCGGCGGGCGGGTGCCTTTCGGCGCTCCCCGGTCACCGGCGCCGCGGGTCTGTGCAGCGCGCACGGCCGTCGGCGGGTTGTGCGGATGTGCGGATGTGCGGATGTGCGGATGTCCGCTCCGGGGACGCGGGCCGTCTCGCCTGCCGCTGCCGGCTCGGTGGCGGCCCGTACGGCCGCGGTGTAGGCGGTCTCGCCCGGAGCAGGGCGGTGTTCGCCGCAAGGCGGGCCGTCCGGGCAGCGCTTCGGAACCGTGCCCGGTCCCATGCACGGGACCTTGCACCGAACCGTGGACGAGACCGGCGGGTGTCTTTCGGTGTCCGGCCTTTCCGCGTCACCGGCGCCCCGGCGCCGCGGCCCACCGCCTGCGTACGGCGTCCTCGTGTTCCGCCTGCTCCAGCGTGGCGTCCGCGCGGGCCAGGGCGCTCTCCAGGCGGGGGATCCACTGCCGGCGCAGCGCGCGCAGCCGTCGGCGGGTTCTGCGGGTCTCGACGCCGAGGGCGCGGGCCGCCTCACCTGCCGCCGCCGACTCGGCGGCGGCCCGTACGGCCGCGGCGTAGGCCGTCTCGGCCCGGAGCAGGGCGGTGTTCGCCGCGGGCGGGCCGTCCGGGGAGCGTTCCGGGACCGTGCACGAGACGGCACCGGGGTGGCGTACCCCCATGGTGGACGTCCAGTGGATCTCGACGCGGGCGCGGGGAGCGCCGGAGGGGGCCTCCAGCGCGTCCTCGCCGCTCAGCAGCAGGCCGCGCCGCAGCCAGGTCTCGGCCTCGGCGAGGCGCGCGTACCACTGCTCCCGGGCGGCGGCGTCCTCCCGCACCAGCCGTTCGTGCTCTGTGCGCAGGATGCGCAGCTTCTGGTCCAGCAGGTCCGCTCCGCGCCGGGCGACCTCCAGGCCGCGGGACAGCCGCATGCGTCCGGCCCGGCCGGGCGGGGTGCGCAGTTCGGCCACGACGTCACCCGCTCCCGGCCGGCAGACGGGCGGCGAGGAACGCGGCGGGCAGCATGGTGAGCTGACCGCGCGGCAGGGTGAGCAGCACCTGCCAGGCCCGCTCCAGGGTCTCCTCCAGCGTGCGGGACTCGTCGCGCCTCTGGTCCACGAGCCCGCGGGCGAACGCCGCGTCGAAGTCGAGGTAGCTGCGGTCGGTCGGGGTGAGCGCGGCCTCGCCGACCAGATCGGCCAGCTCCTTGACCTGCCGGGCCCGGGCCAGGGCCGACAGCAGCTGGGCGGCGACGTCGAGGTGGTCGTCACGGGTCCGGCCGGGACCGGCGCCCTTGCGCATCAGGCGGGACAGGGAGGACAGCGCGTCCACCGGGGGGTAGACGCCCCGGGCCTGGAGGCCGCGCGAGAGCACGATCTGACCCTCCGTGATGTAGCCCGTGAGGTCGGGCACCGGGTGCGTGATGTCACCGGCGGGCATGGTGAGCACGGGCAGCACGGTCACCGAGCCCGGCAGGCCCCGCACCCGCCCGCAGCGCTCGTAGAGCGAGGCCAGGTCGCTGTACAGGTAGCCCGGGTAGGCGCGGCGGGCCGGGATCTCCCCGCGGGCCGCGGAGACCTCGCGCAGGGCCTCGGCGTAACTCGTCATGTCGGTCATGACGACCAGGACGTGGCGGCCCTGGGAGAACGCCAGGTGCTCGGCCACGGTGAGCGCGATGCGCGGGGTGAGGATCCGCTCGATCACGGGGTCGTCGGCGGTGTTCAGCAGGAGCACCAACTCGCCCGCCGCGGAACGCTCCTCGAGCGCGTCGCGGACGAACGCGGCGTCCGCGTGGGTGACGCCCATGGCGGCGAACACCACGCAGAACGGTTCCCCGCCCGACGTGGACTGGGCGG
This sequence comes from Streptomyces sp. NPDC058741, assembly GCF_042746715.1. Classification (NCBI taxonomy): domain Bacteria; kingdom Bacillati; phylum Actinomycetota; class Actinomycetes; order Kitasatosporales; family Streptomycetaceae; genus Streptomyces; species Streptomyces sp. NPDC058741. The sequence continues at coordinate 59,266 of NZ_JBHYQH010000038.1, forward strand.
CGATCTGCGCGGCCAGTTCCAGGTGCGGCAGCCCCGCCGCCGAGAAGACGGGCAGCTTCTGCCCCCGGACGAGGGTGGTGAGGGCGTCGACGGCGCTGACGCCCGTCAGCACCGGCTCGGCCGGCGGCTCGCGGCGCACGGGGTTGACCGGACTGCCCCCGACGGCGGACCGCGTGGCGGCGAAGACGGGCGGCCCGCCGTCGAGCGGCTCGCCGCGCCCGTTGCACACCCGGCCCAGCCAGCCCGGCCCGACCGGGATCTGCAGCGGAGTACCGGTGAAGGCGGCGCGCAGCCGCGCCGGGTCCATGCCGGCGGTGTCCTCCAGGACCTGCACGACGGCCGTGCCCCGGTCGACCTCCAGGACGAGTCCGTGCCGCTGCGCCTGTCCGTCGAGGGACAGCAGCACGAACTCGTCCCAGCCGACCCCCTCGACCTCGTCGACGACCGCGAGCGGCCCGCGCAGCTCCCGTACCGAGGTGAACTCGACCCGGCCCCAGTCCGGACGGCCGGCGCTCATGCCATCTCCCCCAGACGGGCGAGCATCGCGTCCCGCAGGGTCCGCACCACCGAGGCGTCGTGCGGGCCGGCCTCCTCGCGGGCCCGCAGGACGGGCGAGAAGTCGACCTCCTCGACCCGGGAGGCCGGCACCCCGGCACCGGCAAGCTCGTGGCAGCGGGCGACGACGGCCAGCACCGCGTCCGCCAGGGCCGCGGTCTTCTCGGGGCCGCTGTAGGCGTCGCGCGCCGACAGGGCGCTCTGCTGCAGCAGGCCCTCCCGCACCAGCCGCCCGCCCAGCACGCTGACGCGCTCGCGGTCGGGCAGCGCGGTGATGCCGAGCAGGTCGACCAGGGCATCGAGCCGGTCGGCCTCGGCCAGCAGCTCCGCCACGCGGGCCCGGCGCGCCGTCCGGTCGGGGTCGTCCGGGGCCGCCGCGCGCCCGCCGAGGACCCCGGCGTCGCGGGAGAAGGACTCCGCCCACGACACGGCCGGATAGTGCCGCGCGTACGCGAGGTCCCGGTCCAGGGTCCACAGGCAGCGCACGAAACGCTGGGTGTGGGCCGTGACCGGCTCCGCCATGTCGCCGCCGGGCGGGGACACCGCCCCGATCACCGTGACCGACCCCTCGTGCCCGCCGAGCGTCGTCACCGCCCCGGCCCGCTCGTAGAACGCGGCGATCGACGAGGCCAGCCCCGCCGGGTAGCCCTCCTCGGCGGGCAGCGCCCCCGTGCGCGAGGCGAACTCGCGCAGCGCTTCCGCCCAGCGGGAGGTGGAGTCCGCGATGACGACCACGTCCAGCCCCATGTCCCGGAAGTACTCGGCGACCGTCACCCCCGTGTGGACGCTGGCCTCCCTCGCCATCATCGGCATGTTCGAGGTGTTGGCGACGATCACCGTGCGGTCGGCGAGGCGCCCGCCGGTGCGCGGGTCGGTCAGCGCCGTGAACTCGTCGATGACGTCGGCCATCTCGTTGCCGCGCTCACCGCAGCCGACGTAGACGATGACGTCGGCGTCGCACCACTTCGCGATCTGCTGGAGCAGCACCGTCTTGCCCGTCCCGAAACCGCCCGGCACCGCGACCGTGCTGCCCAGCGCCACCGGGAAGAGCAGGTCGATGACACGCTGGCCGGTGTGCAGCGCCCGGGCGGAGTCCAGCCGCCCGCGCACGGGCCGGGGCCGGCGCACGGGCCAGCGCGCCGTGATCCGGACGTCCGTTCCCGCCACCGTCGCGACGACCGCGTCCTCGGCGTAGCGGCCCGCCCCGGCGAGGTACTCGATGCGGCCCGCGCACCCGGGCGGGGCCATGACCCGCACCCGCACCGGCCCGGCGTCGTGGATCTCACCGAGGACGTCCCCGGGCGCGGCGTCGCGGCCCTCGGCCGCCAGCGGCACGAAGTCCCGCTCCACGGGTGCCGCTGGACCCCCGTCGGCCGGACGGGGCTCCAGCCAGGCGCCCGTCGTCGACAGGGGACGCAGCAGCCCGTCGAAGATCCCGCCCAGCAGGCCCGGACCCAGGGCGGCCGTCAGCGGCCTGCCCAGCGAGCGGGCCGGCATGCCCGGCGCGAGCCCGCCGGTGTACTCGTACGCCTGCACGGTGACGACGGTGTCCCGGATCGCGACCACCTCACCGGGCAGCGCCGCGTCGCCCAGCGCGACCAGGTCGTTCATGGCCGTCCCGCCCAGGCCCTCGGCCTGCACGAGCGGCCCGGCGACACGGACGATGCGGCCGCCGCCGCCCGGGTCGCGTGTCATGGCGCCCACAGCTCCTCCACCTCCTCGCCGGTCAGCCCCGCCGTCCGGTGGGCGATCGCGGTCAGGGACAGGTCGACGCGGCGCCCCGGCGCCTCACCGACCACGCCGCCGTCCGCGGCCTCGACGATCCGCGCGTCCGGCCCCAGCACCCGGCGTACCTGCTCGGCCAGCCGCTCCCGCAGCTCGGGGCCGGCCAGCTGCCCGACGCCCCGCACGACCTGCCGGCGCAGCTCCTCCCAGCACTCGCGGCGGGCCAGCAGCTCCCGGGCACGGGCGGCCCGGCGCCCGCGGACCCGCCCGGCCGCCAGGACGGCCGCCGCGTCGGCCTCGCCCTGGGCGCGTGCCTCGGCGAGGATCTCCCCGGCCCGGGCCTCGGCGTCCCGCAGCACGGCGGCGGCCTCCTCGTCCGCCTCGGCCAGCGAGGTGCGGGCCCGGGCCCGGGCGGCGGCGAGCAGCCGCTCCCGCACCGGTTCCACCGTCGCGGCGGCCCCCTCGGGCAGCGTGGTCCTGGTCATGGCGGCATCACCGCGACCAGCGGCCCGCCGCCTTCGAGCGGCGTGGGGCCGAGCGCCCGTGCCGCCGCCGGGGTGACGATCACCAGCCCGGTCTCCGCGGGGAGCCGCCTCCAGGCCTCCCGCACCGCGTCCGCGTCGTCGGCGGGCAGCACGACGACACCGGCCGTGGCCAGGCCCAGCACCCGCAGCCGCTCGCCGATCGCCGCCACGCACACCATCGCTACGCCTTCCCGATGAGGATGATGGCGACGACCAGACCGTAGATGGCGATGCCCTCGGCGAGGCCGACGATGACCATGGCGCGGCCGAACAGTTCCGGGCGTTCGCTCAGGGCCGCCAGCGCCGCCGCGCCCGTGTAGGCGACGGCGATCGCCGCGCCGATCGAGGCCCCGGCCACCGCGATGGCGGCGCCGATGAGCGCCGCCGAGCCGGAGCCGGAACTCCCGGCGGCCGTCGTCGCGGCGTCCGCCTGCGCCGCGCCCCCGCTCAGGGCCACCAGCAGCAGCGCCAGGGCCCCCGCGAAGAGCGCCCCGTCCGCGGCGAGCACCCACCGCAGCGCGGCTCTGCCGCGGCGCCGCAGCAGCATGCGTGTGGCGGCGAAGGCCGCGAGCAGCGCCGGCAGCGCGATCAGCCAAGTGATCATGGTGTCACCTCCGTGCGGGGCTGGGTCGGCACGTGCCAGGGCCTGAACGGCCGCCCCTCCGCGTCGAACACCCGGGAGAACAACTCGTAGAACTCCAGACGCAGGGCCTGGACGCCGGCGACCAGCGCCTCCAGGGAGAAGGTCAGCGCGTTGCCGAGCAGGAACACCAGCACCGCCGCGACCAGCGCCGCCGGTCCCGCACCCGCCAGGGCCGTGGTGCCCTGCCAGACGATGGAGCCCAGCGCCGCGTGGGTGAGCCCGAACGCGGCGAGCCGGGCGAAGGAGATCGTGTTGGACCCGATGCGGATCACCACGTCGAACAACTGCACACCGGTCTCCAGCGCCCCGGCGGCCCCGCCCCCCGACGCGGCGAACAGTCCCGTGCCGGCCAGCGCCAGCCCGGCCACGGCGACGACCGCCCCGCCACCGGTGAGGACCGGCACGTGCAGCAGCACGCCGCAGGCCAGCAGGGCCAGACCGAGGAAGACCGCGGCACCGGCCACTCCCGAGGCCGCGTAGAGGGCCCGGCCCGGACCGCCCTCCCGCCACCGGTTGACGATGCCCGCCGCGTACGACGCGGCCAGCAGCACCGCCCCGAACGCGATCGCGCTGCCCAGCAGCCGCGTCGGCTCGTCCAGCGGATTCAGCCACAGCACCGGCAGCACCCCCGTCGGGCCGAAGAACTCGCCGTACGCCACACCCGCCAGGACGCTGGTGCCGCCCGCGGCGGCGAGGAACGGCCACGCCGGACGCAGGGCCGGCCGGCGGCGCGGGCGCCCGGAGCGGACCAGCAACGCGGCGAGGACCAGCAGCAACCCGTGCCCAGCGTCGCCGAACATCATCCCGAACATGACGACGTAGGCGAGACCCGCGGGCAGCGTGGGGTCGATGTCGGTGTACGGGACGGTGCCGTAGGTGCGCACGAGCGGCACCATGGACCGCCGCACCCGGCCCTCCTCGGACAGCCGGGTCGGGGGATCCGTACCGGCCGGCGCCCGCAGCGGCACCACCGCGCCTCCCGCGTCCGCGAGCCGGGCGCCGAGCCGCTCGACGTCGGAGGCCGGACACCACCCGGCCAGCGCGGCCACACCACCGTGCGGCACGGCGGCCCGCAGGTAGCGCTCCAGCTGCTCCTCGCCCGTCAGCAGGTCGGCCCGGCCCTGGGCGCGCAGGGCGTCGAGGTCGGGCGGCGTGGGCGACAGCAGGGGCGGCACGGACGGGGCGCCCAGGGACCTCAGACGGCGCGCGGCCGGGCCCGGCGCCTCGTCGCCGTCCCGCCCGCCGCGGTCCAGTTCGAGGCAGCCCTCGTCGGCGACGCGCACCAGGACCTCCCGCAGCGCCGGGCGCGGGGCGACGACCGCCACCCGCCGCATGCGGGACGGGGTCCAGGACTCAGCCCACGAGTTCATCGAAGGCCTCCCGCGCCGGGCCGCCGTGCGCGGCGCACTCCAGGGCGGCGCGGACCCGCCACGCGTCGGCGCCGAGGACCGCCACCGCCCCCACGACCGGCGTCACGTCCAGCGGCGCCCGGCGCAGCAGGTGCAGACCGTCCCGCTCGACGGCCTGCCACCAGCGGGCCTCGGCCCGCCACAGGTCCCCGGCCTCCCGTACGTCCTCCAGGACCCAGCGGGCCGCGGGCGGCAGGGCCGCGCGGAAGCCGTCGAACGCCGTCGCCCGCACGGCCGCGGCGCCGAGCGCGCGGACCGCGTGCGCGCAGGCCTGCGGCGTCAGCGGACGGGCCGCCACGAACCGTTCCCGCGCCACCAGCAGCGCGGCCTCCCCGGCCGCCCAGCGGGCGGCCGGCGGCACGTTCGCCACCGTGCGGGCCGCCGCCGAGAGCCGCATCCCGGTGAGGATCGCCCTCGGCGAGTCCGCCCCCGGATCGCCCCACAGGGAGGCGGCCAGGACGGCCCGCACCTCGGCGGCGGACGCCGCGGCGGACAGGCGGGGCCAGGCCGTCGCCAGGGCGCCCAGCCGGTGCGGGGGCGGCTGCGGCGCACCGGCGAGCGCCCGCAGGCGGTCCCGGGTGTTGTCGATCTCGAACCGTGCGGCGAGCAGCCGTACGGCGGCGGAACCGGGCCGGGGCTGCCAGCCGGCGAGCACGCGCAGCTGCCACACCAGCGCCGCCGTGACGGTCCGCCCGGCCTCGGCCGATCCGGCCCGGACGTCGAGTCCCCGGCGGTAGGGCGTACGGGCCAGGGCGCGCAGGCCGTCGTACAGGGCGGGCGCCCCCGCCAGGTCGCGTGCGGCGGCGGGGCCGACGCGCCGGCCCGCCATCGCACGCGCCCGGGTCACTCCCGCTGCCCATCCCGCGCCCATGACGCCTCCTGAGACGGTCCGGCCGGGCCCGTGCGGCGTGCGCCGGGCGGTTCACCGGCCAGTTCACCGGCCACCCGGGCCACCAGGCGGTCCGCCAGGGCGGGGGTGCGCTCGGCAGCCCGCCGCCGCAGCTCGCGGACGTACGCCCGGGAGGCGGCCTCGGCACGGGCGGCCTCGGCCTCCGCCTCCGCCACGAGCCGGGCGGCGGTCTCCTTCCTGACCTCGGGGGCGCGCGCCCGTGCGCCGCTCACCGTCCGTTCGGCCCGCTCCGCGGCGTGGCGGCGCCGCTCGGCGGCCTCGCGTTCGGCGGCCTCCACGAGCGCGGCCGCCTCGGCGGTGGCCTCGTCCAGGAGGGCCAGCGGAGGGCTCAGTTCGGCGGCGAGTTCGGCGGAGCGGTCCGCGGGGACGTTCCCGCCGACGGCCGGTCCCGGTGAACCGGCCGGCCGGAAGCGCGCGAGGAACTCACGGAATCCAGGCATACGCACCTCCTGGTGCGAATCCGGTGCCGCGGACGTCGGCCACCGCTCGTGTCTCCACGCTAGGGAAGAAACGCGGCGTCCACATATGGACCGTTCGACCTGCGGCAGGGGCCGGGCGGCCCTGGCCCCGCCGGCACCGGCGGCGCGACGGTGGACTCGGGGCCGTGAACCATGAGCGCGCAAGGTTGCCATGAGCGAACGGGACACCAGGGAAGCGGGCCGGGCGTCGGGCGAGGCCCGCCGCGTCCTCCCGACGCTCGCCGGAGAGCCGGCCGAGGAGTTCCGCCAGGACCTGATGGTGCGCTACCCGGTTCGCTCGACCAGGAAGTCCACCGAGTCGGCCAGGGTGGTCAGCCTGGGGTAGTCCGACTCGTCGATGTGCACCCCCGTGCGCTCCGAGAGGATCTCCACGAGCGTCAGGAAGTCCAGGGAGTCCAGCTCCAGCGCGTCACGGAACCTGTCGTCCGGGCGGAGGCGATCGAAGTCCGCGTCCGGGACGATCTCGGTGAGGGACTCCTTCAGGACGGTCAGCGCGTCGGTGCTGTTCAGGGTCTCCATCGCGGTCACTCCTCGCTTCTGCCGGGCCTTGTGTCCTCCCGCGCCTACAACGCCTCCGGGCTCTGCAGCAGCCGGTCCACCCGCGTGAGGTAGCGCGCCCCGACGGCGCCGTCGCTCGCGCGGTGGTCGGCGGACAGGGTCGCGGTCACCACCGGGCGCACCCCCAGCAGACCGTCCGTGGCCCACGGCCGTTCGACGACCGTGCCGAACCCCACCAGGGCCACCTGCGGCGGGTGGATCACGCCGAACACCGCCTCCACGCCCTGCTCGCCCAGATTGGTCACGGTCAGGCCCGCCCCGGTCAGCTCGCTGCCGCGCAGCCGGCCCTGGCGCGCCCGCCGGACGAGGTCCTTGAGCGTGGCCATGAGCGCTTCGGGCGGGAGGGTGTCGGCGTCGTGGATCACCGGGCTGAGCAGCCCGCCCTCCCGCAAGGAGACGGCCACGCCCAGGTGCACGCCGTCGGCGGGCACGAAGCCGCCGTCCTGCCAGAACCCGTTCAGCTGCGGGACGTCCCGCCCCGCCAGGGCCGCTGCCTTCAGCAGCAGGGCCGCGGGGATCAGCCGGTCGGACGGCGGCCTGCCCTGGTTGCGCTCGCGCAGCCACCGCAGCGCCGCCGCCAGGTCGACGACCGTGGACAGGTAGTAGTGCGGGATCTCCCGCTTGGACCGGCTCATGAGGTCCCCGACGGCCCGGCGCATCGCGGCGGAACGCTGCTGCCGCTCGTCGCCGCCCGGCCTCTCGCCGCGGTGCGCCGCGGCGGCCGGTTCCGGTGCGGGGCGGTGCCGTCCGCCGTCCGGTGGTGCGGGTGGGAGCGGGCCCCGCTCGCGCGGCTCCGTCCTGGCCCGGGCGGCCGCCGCCGCGTGGACGTCCGCGGCCCTGATCGCACCGTTCTCGCCGGTGCCGTGCAGGTCCGTCAGATCGACGCGCAGTTCGCTCGCGAGACGCCGGGCGTAGGGCGTGGCCCGCACCCGGGCACCCGCGCCCGGCCCGGCCGCGGTGAGGGGTTGCGCGGTGGCGTCCACGGGCGGCCCGGGCGACCCGGGCGGGGCGAGGGGTTGCGTGGTGGCTTCTGCGGGCGGCCCGGGCGGGGCGGCGGCGTGTTCGATGTCGGCGCGGGTGATCCGGCCGCCCCTGCCCGTTCCGTGCAGCTGACCGAGGTCGACGCCCCGGTCGGCCGCCAGGTGCCGGATCAAGGGGCCGGCCCCGGCGGCCGGTTGCGGCTCGGCGGACGCCGGCGCGGCGGGGGTGGCTCCGCCGGGCTCCCGCGCCCGGCCGCGCTCGGCACGGGGCTCCTCGGCCCCGGAGGGCGGCCCCGGGGCGCGGGGCCCCCCCCGCCCGCGCCCCCGGGGGGGGGGGGGCTATCCGACGCCCCGGGGGGGGGGGGGCGGGGGCCGGGGGGGGTGTGCATCGGCGGCGGGCGCCCCC
>NZ_JBHYQH010000039.1:0-66824 GCF_042746715.1 Streptomyces sp. NPDC058741
GCGTCGTCCTGGGTGGGGCAGGCGACGCGGACGATCTGGCAGCCGGACGCGGTCAGTTCGGCGATCTGCTGGAGGGTGGCGCCGATGTCGGAGGTGCGCGTCGTGGTCATCGACTGCACCGACACGGGGGCATCCCCGCCGACGGCCACGGACCCGACCTGGATCTGGCGGCTCTTCCGGCGCTCGGCGAGCTTGGTCGGAACGGACGGCATGCCGAGAGAAATCGCAGTCATCTGCTGTGCAACCCCAAGTCGTGGATCAAGGTCCGGCCCCGTGAGCAGCGGGCTCCGCGCTTCGAGATTACGGCACGGGCGGGGGCTCGGGCACATCCCACCCGGGGCGCCACCCGAGCGGAGGCGGCCCGGCACGGAGCGTGCCGGGCCGCCTGCGGCTCCGTGTGACTAGGAGATTCTCACCGGGTTCACCACATCCGCGATCAGGACCAGGATCGTGAAGCAGATGAAGATCCCGGCGACGACGTAGGCGACCGGCATGAGCTTCGCCACGTCGAAGGGTCCCGGGTCGGGGCGGCGCAGCAGCCTGGCCAGGTTGCGGCGCAGCGACTCCCACAGGGCGCCCGCGATGTGGCCGCCGTCGAGCGGCAACAGCGGAAGCATGTTGAACAGGAACAGCGAGAGGTTGAAGCCGGCGACCAGCATGACGGCCATGGCCAGCTGCTGGGTGGGCGGGATGTCGAGCGTGAAGATCTCGCCGCCCACGCGGGCCGCGCCGACCACGCCCATCGGGGAGTCCGCCTCGCGTTCGGCGCCGTCGAAGGCCGCGTTCCACAGGGCCGGGATCTTGCCGGGGAGGGCGGCGAGGGAGTCGACGGCGTCGGCGATGCGGTCGCCCATCCAGGTCACGGAGTCGCCGAAGTCCTGTTTGACGACGCCGGTGGCGGCGCTGAAGCCGAGGAAGCCGGCCTGGACGTACTCGCCCTCGACGATCTGGCCGCTGCCGTCCTTCTTGGCGACCTTGTTGGTGGCGATCGTGGCGCGCAGGGTGACGTCCTCGCCGCCCCGCTCGACGACGATGGGCACCTCCTTGCCGGGGGCGGAGCGGATCAGGTCGGACAGCTCGTTCCAGTCGTCGGTGCGCACACCGTCGAAGGAGACGATCTTGTCGCCCGCCTTGAGGCCGGCCGCCGCGGCCGGGGAGGCCGGGTCGCCCTTCTCGCACTTGTCGCGGTTCTCGCTCTGCGCGATGACGCACTGGGAGACCGAGCTGACCGAGGTGGTCTGCTGCGTGATGCCGAAGCCCATCAGGACGATGAGGAACAGCACCACCGCGAGGACCAGGTTCATGAAGGGGCCGGCGAACATCACGATCACGCGCTTCCAGGGGGCGCGCGTGTAGAACATCCGCTTCTCGTCGCCGGGCTGCAGTTCCTCGTAGGCCGCGGTGCGGGCGTCCTCGATCATGCCGCGCCACGGGGAGGTGGAGCGGGCCTCCATACGGCCGTCGGGGCCGGGCGGGAACATGCCGATCATGCGGATGTAACCGCCGAACGGGACGGCCTTGACCCCGTACTCGGTCTCCCCCTTGCGGCGCGAGAAGAGGGTGGGACCGAAGCCGACCATGTACTGCGGCACGCGGATGCCGAAGAGTTTGGCGGTGGACAGGTGCCCCAGCTCGTGCCACGCGATCGAGAACAGCAGGCCGACCGCGAAGAGCACTATGCCGAGGATGAACATCAGGGTCGTCATGCACGGGCCTCCGCCGTCTGTGCCGCCAGTTCCCGGGCCCGGGTGCGCGCCCAGGTCTCCGCTTCGAGGACGTCCGACACGGTGAGTGAGGTTCCCGTACGCGGGGTGCCGTGCTCCTCGACCACCCGGGTGACGGTGTCCATGATCCCGTTGAAGGCCAGGGCGCCCCGGCGGAACGCCTCCACGCACTCCTCGTTGGCCGCATTGAACACCGCCGGGGCGGTGCCCGCGAGCTCGCCGACGTGCCGGGCGAGGTTCACGGAGGGGAAGGCCTCGTGGTCGAGCGGGAAGAACTCCCAGGTCGAGGCCTTGCTCCAGTCGAAGGTGGGGGCGGCGTCGGGCACGCGCTCGGGCCAGCCGAGGCCGATGGCGATGGGCCCGCGCATGTCGGGCGGGGTCGCCTGGGCCAGTGTCGATCCGTCCGTGAACTCAACCATCGAGTGGACGTACGACTGGGGATGCACGACGACCTCGATGCGGTCGAAGGGAATGTCGTAGAGCAGGTGCGCCTCGATGACCTCCAGGCCCTTGTTGACGAGGGTCGCGGAGTTGATCGTGATGACCGGGCCCATGGCCCAGGTGGGGTGCGCGAGGGCGTCCTCGACGGTGACCTGGGACAGTTCCTCCTTCGTACGGCCGCGGAAGGGGCCGCCGGAGGCGGTGACGACCAGCTTGCGGACGTCGGCGCGGGTGCCGGCGGCCAGGGCCTGGAAGAGGGCGGCGTGCTCGGAGTCGACCGGGATGATCTGGCCGGGCTTGGCCAGGGCCTTGACCAGCGGGCCGCCCACGATGAGCGACTCCTTGTTGGCGAGCGCGAGGGTGCGGCCCGCCTCCAGGGCGGCGAGGGTCGGGGCGAGTCCGATGGAGCCGGTGATGCCGTTCAGGACGGTGTGGCTGTCGGAGGCGGCGAGCAGGGTGGCGGCGTCGGGGCCGGCGAGGATCTCGGGGAGCGGTGTGTCCGGGCCGTACCGCGCGGTGAGCGCCTCGCGCAGGGCCGGTACGACGTCCTCGCGGGCCACGGCGACCGTGCGCACGCGCAGCCGGCGGGCCTGCTCGGCGAGGAGGGCCACGCGGCCGCCGTTGGCGGACAGGCCGGTGACCCGGAACCGGTCGGGGTTGCGCAGCACGAGGTCGATGGCCTGGGTCCCGATGGACCCGGTGGACCCGAGGATCACCACGTCCTTCGGGCCGTCGCCCGCCACCGGGTCGTAGACGAGGTGCGGGTCGGCGAGTGGGGCTGGACTGTCGCTCATCCCTCCATTGTTGCCGTAAGCATCGTGTGCGAGGACAGCGCGTCCCCTCCCCGGGGGCGCGCGCCGCATCGGCCCGCGCCCCCGGGAGGGCCGGCCTACCGGATCGGCCGGTGGACGTTCTCCCGCCGGGACGGTCCCGGTGCCGCGTCGGCGATCCACGGCCCGTCCGTGGACGGGTCGATGATGCCCTGCTCCAGCCAGGTGTAGGTGCCGGACAGGACGCCCTTGACGACCTTGCGGTCGAGGTCGTCGGTGTTGGTCCACAGGCGGGTGAAGAGCTCCTCGATCCGGATGCGGGCCTGGCGGCAGAAGACGTCGGCGAGCTGGTAGGCCTCGCGGCCGTGGTCGCCCCGGCTGCGCAGGTGCTCGGCGCGCACGCACGCGGCGCTCATGGCGAACAGCTCGGCGCCGATGTCGACGATCCGGCCGAGGAAGCCCTGCTTGGACTCCATGCGGCCCTGCCAGCGGGACATGGCGTAGAACGTGGAGCGGGCGAGCTTGCGGGCGGTGCGCTCCACGTAGCGCAGGTGACCGGAGAGGTCGACGCCGTTCCTGAACTCGCCGTACGAGGTGGGGAGCTGGCCCGGTCCCGCGACCAGCCTGGGGAGCCACTTGGCGTAGAAGGCGCCCGCGTTGGCGCCCGCCTTCGCCTTGTCGCCGAGGGACTTCTCCGGGTCGATGAGGTCACCGGCGACGGAGAGGTGGGCGTCGACGGCCTCGCGGGCGATCAGCAGGTGCATGATCTCCGTGGAGCCCTCGAAGATGCGGTTGATGCGCAGGTCGCGCAGCAACTGCTCGGCGGGGACGCCGCGTTCGCCACGGGCCCGGAGGGAGTCGGCCGTCTCGAAGCCGCGGCCGCCGCGGATCTGGACCAGCTCGTCGGCCATCGTCCAGGCCATCTCGGAGGCGTAGAGCTTGGCGAGGGCGCCTTCGATGCGGATGTCGTTGCGGTCCTCGTCGGCCATCTGCGAGGCCAGGTCGGTGACGGCCTCCAGGGCGAACGTCGTGGCCGCGATGAAGGAGATCTTGGAGCCGACCGCCTCGTGGTGCGCGACGGGCTTGCCCCACTGCTCGCGGGCCGCCGACCACTCCCGGGCGATCTTCAGGCACCACTTGCCGGCCGCGACGCAGGAGGCGGGCAGGGACAGCCGACCGGTGTTGAGGGTGGTCAGGGCGATCTTCAGGCCCTGGCCCTCCGCCCCGACCCGGTGGGAAGCGGGGACGCGGACCTGGTGGAAGCGGGTGACACCGTTCTCGATGCCGCGCAGGCCCATGAAGGCGTTGCGGTTCTCGACGGTGACACCGGGGGCGTTGGTCTCCACGACGAAGGCGGTGATGCCTCCCTTGTGGCCCTCGCTCTTCGGCACTCGGGCCATCACGACCAGCAGGTCGGCGACGACGCCGTTGGTGGTCCACAGCTTCACGCCGTCGAGGACGTAGTCGTCGCCGTCAGGCACGGCCGTGGTGGCGAGGCGGGCCGGGTCGGAGCCGACGTCGGGCTCGGTGAGCAGGAAGGCGCTGATGTCCGTGCGGGCGCAGCGCGGCAGGAAGCGCTCGCGCTGCTCCTCGGTGCCGAACAGCTTCAGGGGCTGGGGCACGCCGATCGACTGGTGCGCGGACAGCAGTACGCCGATCGCGGGGCTGGCGGAGCCCACCAGGGCGAGGGCCTTGTTGTAGTACACCTGCGTCAGGCCGAGCCCGCCGTACTTGGTGGCGATCTTCATGCCGAAGGCGCCGAGCTCCTTCAGGCCGTCGATCACCTGGTCGGGGATCCGGGCCTCGCGCTCGATGAGGGCGCCGTCGACCTTGGTCTCGACGAAGTCGCGGAGCTTGGCGAGGAACTCCTCGCCGCGCTGGGCCGCCTCGTCGTCGGGGACGGGGTGGGGGTGGATGAGGTCGAGCCGGAAGCGGCCGAGGAACAGCTCCTTGGCGAAGCTGGGCTTGCGCCAGTGCTGTTCCCGGGCGGCCTCCGCCACCTCTCGGGCCTCCCGCTCGGTGACGGCGGGACGGGATGAGGGGGTGGTGGAAGCGGACATGAGGGGCACCTCGCCGCAACTAGGAAGATTGAGGACTGTACGTTACCGACCAGTGCTACTCGATCGTTGGTACCCGAATACGGACGCCGCCACCAGTCCTCGCGCGTCCGTTCGGCCGAAGGGGCGCGCGGCGTGCCCGGCCCTTGTAGCGCGCCGCGCCGCGGTGTTGCATACAGGTGCCTCCCGGGCACCTTCCCGCGGCCGGGGCCTCGCTCGGACGTTGCCATCGGCCGGTGTCTGTCGGTCGCCGAGGACGGCTTCCTGCACCCCCCGCCGACCAGCCGGGCGGCTGGGTCGTCCAGGAGACGTGCCGCCTGGAACGGCACGGGAGCGGGCACCTCCTGAAGCACCCGGCACCGGTGCCTTCCGGTACCGGGCCCCTTCGCGGAGCCTGTGTGGAGATGGTTGCCAGGGGTCAGAGGGCGATGCCGGTGAGGACCATCACGCGCTCGTAGGTGTAGTCCTCCATGGCGAACCGCACACCCTCGCGGCCCACACCGGACTGCTTGACGCCGCCGTACGGCATCTGGTCGGCGCGGTAGGAGGGGACGTCGCCGACGACGACACCGCCGACCTCCAGGGCCCGGTGGGCGCGGAAGGCGGTCTGCAGGTCGTGGGTGAACACGCCTGCCTGCAGGCCGTACTTGGAGTCGTTGACGGCGGCGAACGCCTCGGCCTCGCCGTCCACCTTCTGCACGGTGAGGACCGGTCCGAAGACCTCCTCGCAGGAGAGCGTCACGTCGGCCGGGACGCCGGCCAGCACGGTGGGGGCGTAGCTCGTACCCTCGCGCTTGCCGCCGGTGAGCAGCTCGGCACCGGCCCGGACGGCCTCCTGGACCCACGCCTCGACGCGCTGGGCGGCGTCCTCGCTGACCAGCGGGCCGACGTCGGTGGCGTCGTCGCTCGGGTCGCCCGTGACCTGCGCCTCGACGGCGGCCACGATGCGCGGCAGCAGCCGGTCGTACACCGAGGCGTCGGCGATGACCCGCTGGACGGAGATACAGGACTGGCCGCCCTGGTAGTTGGAGAAGGTGGCGATGCGGCTCGCCGCCTGGTCCAGGTCCTCGTCGCTCGCCCAGTCGGCGAGGACGACGGCCGCCCCGTTGCCGCCCAGTTCCAGGGTGCAGTGTTTGCGCGGCACCGAGTCCATGATCGCGTAACCGACCTTCTCGGAGCCCGTGAAGGAGATGACGGGCAGGCGCTCGTCCTGCACGAGGGCGGGCATCTTGGCGTTCTCGACCGGCAGGATGCTCCAGGAGCCCGCGGGCAGCCCGGTCTCGGCCAGCAGCTCGCCCAGGCTCAGTCCGGACAGCGGGGTGGCCGGGGCGGGCTTGAGGATGATCGGGGCGCCGGCGGCGATGGCGGGGGCGACCTTGTGGGCGCAGAGGTTCAGCGGGAAGTTGAACGGCGCGATCCCGAGGACGACGCCCTTGGGGAAGCGGCGGGTGAGGGCGAGCCGGCCCTGGCCGCCGAGGTCGGTGTCGAGCCGCTGGGCCTCGCCGCCGTTGAAGCGCCGGGCCTCCTCGGCCGCGAACCGGAACACGGACACGGCCCGGCCGACCTCGCCCCGCGCCCACTTCAGGGGCTTGCCGTTCTCGGCGGAGATCAGCCGCGCGATCTCCTCGCTGCGCTCGGCCAGACGCTTGCTGACGTGGTCGAGGGCGGCGGCCCGCACGTGCGCCGGGGTCGCGGCGAACTCGTCCCGCACCGCGTACGCGGCGGCCACGGCCTCCTCGACCTGCGCGTCCGTCGGCACGCTCACCGTGCCGACGCGTCGCCCGTCCCAGGGGGAGGCGACGTCGAAGGTGTCCTCGCCGGTGGCCTGGCGGCCGGCGAGCCAGAAGGCGTGGGTGGAGGTCATGTCGGTTCCGGCCCTTCGGCGTCGGGGGTGGTCCAGTACTGCGGAACCAACGGTAGGCGCGGGCCGGCCGAACGGCGCTTGTCCGAGGTGGAGCAGTCGCACGCCGCGACGCTACGGATCGGCCAGTCCGTCCCTGGTGCGACCGGACCGTGCGGATGCACGTCCTGGCACGCCGCCGCCGTCGCCCCCGCCCACAACGCAGGGTGTGCCGGTGCGCGCCCGAGCCGGCCGCCGCCGCGTCCCACTGCCGGATCGGCCAGTCGTCATCCGTCAGGAGTGCGACCGTGCCGAGGCACATCCGGGTAGGCCGCCACCGTCGGCACCCCCCGCATCGGCTACTCCGCTGACGTCGCCTTGAGAGCCAGCCAGAGCTCCATCCGGGCGTCCGCGTCGTCCAGGGAGCGGCCCAGGATCTCCTCCACCCGGCGCATCCGGTAACGCAGGGTGTGCCGGTGCACGCCCAGGTCGGCCGCCGCCGCGTCCCACTGACCGTGCCTGGAGAGCCAGGCATGCAACGAGGCCACCAGGTCACCGCGGCCGGTGGCGTCGTGCTCGTACAGGGGGCGCAGCATGCCGTCGGCGAACGCCCGTACGGCGTCGTCCGCCAGCAGCGGCAGCACGGATCCGGCCGCCATCTGCTCGTGCTCCACGAGCACGCGCCCGCGCCGCCGCGCCACCGACAGCGCCTGCTCGGCCTGCTTGTACGCGGCGGACGCGGCGATCGGCCCGGCCGGTGCCGACAGGCCCACCAAGAGCTCGTCCTCCTCGCCCCCGGGCACCTTCTCACGCACGCCGGCCCGGGCGGTCTCCAGCGCGGCCGCGTACGCGCCGCAGGCCTCCGCCGCGGCGCCGCCGTCGGCGGCCAGCACCACGAGACGCTCCCCCTCCGGCACCACCAGCACGGCCTCGCCGGCCCGGGCCGCCGCGGACTCGACGACATCGGCGAGGGCCGCGAGGGGGTCGCCGCCGGTGCCGGCCGCGGCCGGCGCGGCGGCGGAGGGCCGTTCGGCGGCCGGGGCGGCGCCCGTCCGGGCCTCGGCGCGGGCCAGTGCCACCGACGCCGACACCGGTATCCGCTCCGCGACCATCATCCGGAACGGCGCGTCGAGCAGCCCGCCGTACAGGTCGCCGGCGACCGCGCGGGCGTGGTCCGGCTCTCCGGCCAGCAGCATGCGCAGCACGGCCGCGCCGATCCGCTGCTCGGCGGCCTGGAGGGCACGGGAGCGTTCCGTGGTCAGGGTCAGCAGGGCGATGGCCGAGTGGACGGCATAGCGCTCGGCGGTGCCGGGGGCGGCGGCCGTCCCCACGGCGAGGGCGGCGCGTGGGCGCCGGCCGGTGCCGAGGGAGTGCAGTTCGACCCGGTCCTCGTTCTCCGGCCCGCCGACCACCGAGGAGGCGTGCGCGGCGCGGTCCCGCAGCCGCTGCACGTCGCCGGTGAGCCGCGCGGCCCGGCGTCCCGCCCACTCCGGGGCCGCGGCGACGACCGCGCCCGAGGCGTCGTAGAGCGCCGCCCAGCCGTCGACCTGCTGGGCGAGAGCGGCCAGCAGTCCCTCGGGCCCGCCCGTCTGCGCCTGCCGGGTCAGCTCCCGCTGGGCGGCGAACCCGGCGGTGACGGCCCGGTACTGTTCGGCTGCGATCGCGGCGGACACGGCCTTGCTGATGGCCAGGAACGGCGTGCGGCGCGGCACCTCCAGCAGCGGCAGGCCCTCCTCCTCGGCGGCGTCGACGAGTGCCTCGGGGATCTCCTCGTAGTTCACGCCGACGGCGAAGCCGAGCCCGACCACTCCGGCGCCGGCCAGCCTCCGCACGTAGCGCCGCATGGCCTCCGGGTCCTCGGCGTCCAGCTTGAGCGCGGTGATCAGCAGCAGTTCCCCGCCCTCCATGTAGGGCACGGGGTCGGCGAGTTCGCTGACGTGCGCCCAGCGCACCGGCACGTCGAGGCGGTCCTCCCCCGCCCGCACGGTCAGCTTGAGCGCGGAGTGGTGGACGAGCGAGGCGAGCGTCGGGGGCATGAGGCCTTCAGGTGTGCGTCAGGTCCGTGTGACCGGCGTGATCTCTGTGCTCTTTTGGCCGCGGCGTATGAACGACCTGCGACGATTCTGCCTCAGCGTACGGTCTAGAGACACCGGGAACGGCCGGTCCCCCGCGGACCGGCATGAACGCCTCCCGCATCACCACTCCGGCCCCCGTGGACGCCGGGAGCATCACCCCCGGAGGTTCACCAGCAGGGGGGGTGCGTGCTCGCCGTGCACATCGGTGAGGGACAGCACGGCGTGCCCGGCGGGAACGCCGTGGGCCAGCTCGGAGGCGGACCAGCGCTCGCGCTCGACCTGGCGGACGGTCACGGCCCGGGCGGTCGGCGCCTTGCCGGTGATCGCCCGCCGCACGGCGTGCAGTGCCTTGCCGGCCGGTGTCTCCGCGATGATCTGCCGGTCGGTGACGTCCCGCGCCTCGGTCCACTCCTTGCCCCACACCTCGGCGAAGTCCTGCCCGTCCCAGGGCGTGAGCCCCGCCAGCGCCATCCGACAGCCGGCGGCCCCGAGCAGCGGCCCGCGCAACGGCCGGGGCACGTCGTCCAGCGTCCGCAGGGTCAGCACCACACCGGCGTTGCCGGAGCGCAGCCGCTGGATGCCGCGCACGGCCTCGGGGGTGACGACCCCGGTCGCGTCGTCCAGCACCAGGCAGGCGAACAGCGACCGGTCCTCCCGTACGGCGACACTGGCCGTGAACTGCGCCAGCACCAGCCGGGCCAGCATCCGGGAGGCGTCGGCGTGCCCGCGTTCGGGCAGGTCGACGCGGACGCGCACGGGGTGGTCGAGGGCCTTGAGCGTGAAGGGCCGCGACTGCCCGGAGGTGTCGAAGAACCCGGCGAAGGCGGGCCGGTCGAGCAGCGCCACGCGATCGGCCAGTACCCCGCCGACGTCCCCGGGCTGCCCCATCTGCCGCTCCCGGGCGTCGAGCTCCCGCAGCAGCGACTCCTGCCCGGCGTCCCGCAGCCCCTGCCGCAGCGCGGCGAACGGCCCGGGCGCCCCGTCGAGCAGCTGCCGCAGCTCGGGTACGGAGGGGAAGCGCCCGTGGACGGCCCGGAAGGGCCCGAGCAACTGCGCCAGCAGGGTCGTGGAGCGCCGGCTGTCGCTGCCCGGATGCGGGTCGGCCAGATCCCCGACGAGTCCCTCCGCGAGCACCGCCGCGGCCTCGTCGGGGTCGCTGCTGCCCCCGTACAGATCGAGGTCGTACTCCGACTCCGGGTTCCCGATCCGCACGACGACGTCGTAGGAGTCGGGCGGCCCCAGCCCCGCCCCGGCGGCGCCGAGGACGACCACGGCCGCCCGCCCGGCCAGGGCGTGCAGACAGAGCGACTCGGCGACGGGCCGGACGACCGCCCCCGTCTTGCCGGACCCCGCGGGACCGACGGCCAGCAGCGAGGTGCCGAGGAGGTCGGGGCCGAGGGCCAGGCCCGCCCCGCGGTAGGCGTAGGGGTTGCGGACGTCGTCCACGGTCGTGCCGAGCCGGACCTGGCCGGTGACCAGGTCGTGCAGGGCGAGCCGGGCGGGCAGGTCGCGCTCGCCGGAGGGGTGGAGGCAGGCGGCCGCGCCGTCCGTGAGCACGGCGGCGCTGAACGTGGCGAGGCTGTGCCGCCCGGTGCGCACGCCCTGCCAGGCACGGAGGATCCGGGCGTGGTCGACGTCCTTCATGAACCCGGAGCGGGCGTCGGCCGCGAGCCGCTCGGCGGCGTCGGCGGCCCCCGCGGCGCGCAGCTCGTTCCACTGGGCCGGGTCGTCCTGGGACGCCGGATCGGCCTCCTGGGCCTCGGGCCGGCGGAACCGGGGCACGACGAAGCGGCGCCAGACCTCGCCCCAGCGGCCGAGCCGGGCCACCCCGACCGTGATCGCCAGAGCGACGAGCAGTTCGTAGCCCCGGTACACCAGGAACGTGCCGGTCTCGCCGAGATCGCTGTCGCCGCCGCGCCAGACGTCGGGGACGATCAGGTCGAACGGCACCCACCACCAGCTGCCGAGGTACCCGTTCTGCAGCAGCGACCAGATCAGCCACCCCACCAGGAAGGCGATCAGCGCACCGCTCAGCAGCTGCCGGGTGGGGATCTCCTCGGGCTCCTCCGCGGGCCGCGGCCGGTGCCCGAACCGCCACACGCCGGGCGCGGCGTCGGGCCGCGGCGCGCGGAGCCAGGCGAGGAAGGCCGAACCGTCGGGCGGCGGTGCCGCCGGTGCCCGCGGCGGCCGGGGAGGCATCGCGGGCACCTCCGGGGGTCCCGCCGGACGCGGCACCGGATTCACATGCGTACCCCGCGCGTCCCGGGTCCCGTCGCTGTCCATCGCCCTTGCCCCCTGACCAGCCGCTCCGTCCACCATCAGCGAGCCAATCTAACGCCCTCCGCTGGGGAGTTCACCGCTTACGCGGCCGCGTCGCGGGCAGCGGCCCGCCAAGCCGCCATGTCCACCCCGGACAAGCCGCTGTGCCGACAACGCCCACATGGAGCATGCCCACCCCCGTCACCCCGTCCTAGCCTGCGAGAAAAGAAGTCAACGGTCTGTACAAGTCCCGCACCATCCAGGAGCCCCGCATGAGCGCACTTCCGCAGGAGCGTCGCGTCGTCACCGCCATTCCCGGTCCGAAGTCGCAGGAGCTGCAGGCCCGCCGTACCGCCGCGGTCGCGCAGGGTGTGGGGTCCGTGCTGCCCGTGTTCACGGCGCGCGCGGGGGGCGGGATCATCGAGGACGTCGACGGCAACCGTCTGATCGACTTCGGGTCGGGCATCGCCGTGACGTCCGTCGGCGCCTCCGCCGAGGCCGTCGTACGGCGCGCGTCGGCGCAGCTCGCCGACTTCACCCACACCTGTTTCATGGTCACGCCGTACGAGGGCTACGTCGAGGTCGCCGAGGCGCTCGCCGAGCTCACCCCGGGTGACCACGCGAAGAAGAGCGCGCTGTTCAACTCCGGCGCCGAGGCCGTCGAGAACGCCGTGAAGATCGCGCGCGCCGCCACGAAGCGGCAGGCCGTCGTCGTGTTCGACCACGGCTACCACGGGCGCACCAACCTGACGATGGCGCTGACCGCGAAGAACATGCCGTACAAGCACGGCTTCGGTCCGTTCGCGCCCGAGGTCTACCGCGTGCCGGTGGCGTACGGCTACCGCTGGCCGACCGGGCCCGAGAACGCCGGTCCCGAGGCCGCCGCGCAGGCCATCGACCAGATCGGCAAGCAGGTCGGCGCGGAGAACGTCGCCGCGATCATCATCGAGCCGGTGCTCGGCGAGGGCGGCTTCATCGAGCCGGCCAAGGGCTTCCTGCCGGCGATCCGGACGTTCGCCTCCGACCACGGCATCGTCTTCGTCGCCGACGAGATCCAGTCCGGCTTCTGCCGCACCGGCCAGTGGTTCGCCTGCGAGGACGAGGGGATCGTCCCGGACCTCATCACCACCGCCAAGGGCATCGCCGGCGGTCTGCCGCTCGCGGCGGTGACCGGGCGCGCCGAGATCATGGACGCCGCGCACGCCGGCGGCCTCGGCGGCACCTACGGCGGCAACCCCGTCGCCTGCGCGGGCGCGCTCGGCGCGATCGAGACGATGAAGGAGCTCGACCTCAACGCCAGGGCCAAGCGCATCGAGGCCGTGATGAAGGCCCGTCTGACGGCCATGCAGGAGAAGTTCGACATCATCGGCGACGTCCGCGGCCGCGGCGCGATGATCGCCGTCGAGCTGGTCAAGGACCGCGCCACCAAGGAGCCGAACCCGGAGGCGACCGCCGCGCTCGCCAAGGCCTGCCACGCCGAGGGCCTGCTGGTCCTGACCTGTGGCACCTACGGCAACGTGCTCCGCTTCCTGCCACCGCTGGTGATCGGCGAGGACCTGCTGAACGAGGGCCTCGACATCATCGAGCAGGGTTTCGCACGCGTCTGACACCGGCCGGGCCGCGCATCCGAGCCGCCGTCGGGGCAGGTGAGCCGCTCCGGTTCCCTTCCCGGGGCGGCGAGCGGCAGAGGCTGTGAAGAAGGTGTGCGAGGTGGATGACAGGGCGTCTCGCGGGCTGTCCCCGGACCAGCCCCTGTCGTAGGTTCTACCCCGATGAGAGATACACCCCCGCCCACAGGGGACTGTGGGTGACATCAGGCCGGTGCCTCCCCGGCTTCGACCTGGTCGTGCCCTCGCGCACACGACAGAGCCCCCAACGCTCTGGATCTCCTCACCGGTCGGACGGTCGCCCGCCCCAAACCCCCCGGGGCGCGCGACGTTCCGGTCCAGCGGCCGCCCCGGAACCACCCCCCCCCTGTTCCGGGGCGGCCGACCCTCCTCCTCTTCAGGCACCCGCGCGGGACCGGCCGTCGCCGGCTTCCCGAGCGGCCTGTTCCAGCCGGTCCCGGTGGCGCTCCCACGCCGCCCGGTCGCCTTGCGGCACGCTGCTCGTGCGCGGTGTCAGGCCGACGCTCCCGTCGATGAGTTCACGCACGACGTCGGCGTGCCCGGCGTGCCGCTGGGTGTCGGAGATCACCCGCACCAGGACGTGGTGCAGGGTCACGTCCCGCCGTTCCTCGGGCCACCACGGCACCTGGCCGACGGCGTCCAGAGCGAGCTCCTCGACGGTGGCGGCGGTGTGCCGCCACGCCGCGCGGTAGAGCCCCGTGATCTCCTCGCGGGTCTCGTCCGGGGTGGCCCACATGTCCGCGTTCTCCTCGGGGTCGCGCGCGTACCACCAGGACGGCGGTTCCCCGTCGAAGTAAGGCCGCCCGAAGGTGTCCCCGAAGTACCCCAGCTCCACCCCGGCGACGTGTTTGACCAGCCCCAGCAGATTGGTGCCGGTCGGGGTGAGCGGACGGCGGACGTCGTACTCGGAGAGTCCTTCGAGCTTCCAGAGGAGCGCGTCGCGGGCGTCCTGGAGGTAGCGCAGCAGGTCCGCTTTCGGGTTCGGTTCCGTCATGCCGGGCAGTCTCGCACCCGGCACCGACATCGTGCCCCTCCGTGAGGGCGGGTGTGTGCTCGTGCCAAGCTGTGCCCCGTGCCGATCTCCGCGAACCGGGAACGTCCCGCGCTCATGGGCCCGGTCGTCCTCCTGCTCGTCCTGCCGGCGCTCGTCTTCGGCCTGATCACCTGGCAGGTCGTCGCGGACGGCCCTCTCGTCCGGCTCGACGAGCGCGCCGGCCGCCTCCTCGTGAACCCGGACCGCTGCTCCGAACTGCTGGCCGACCTGGGCAACGTCGGGGTCGCGGTGCCGGTGCTCGCCGTCGCGCTCGGGTACGTCGCCCTGCGGGCCCGCCGGGCCGGTGCGGTGCGCTGGTGGCTGCCGGTCGCCGCCGCGGCCCTGGTGATGGTCCTGGTCCCGGCGCTCGTCGTCCCGCTCAAGGAGCTCACGGACCGTCCGGGTCCTCCGGCCGTGCCGCCCGCGACCGGCTACTACCCTTCCGGGCACACCGCCACGGCCGCCCTCGCCTACGGCTCCGCGACCGTGCTGATGCTGCCCTGGCTCCGCACGGCACTCGCCCGCGGTGTGCTGCTCGCCGTCTGCGCCACCCTCGTCCTCGGGGTGAGCTACGGCCTGGTCCGGCGCGGCTACCACTGGCCGCTGGACGTCGTGGCCGGCTGGTGCCTGGGGGCGGTGCTGCTCACGGCGCTGTGGCTGTTCCTCCGGCGACGCGCGCGGGCGGAGCCGTCGCGCTAGGTGGTGTGCCGTCCCTGGACAGCACGCCCAGGTCATCGGTCACGCTGCTCCGTGGCCGGCGCAGCCGCCGCCTCGTGCATCGCCGGTTTCCAGCAGGGCCGGGTCCGTCAGCAGGCCCGAGCCGTCCGGGGGGGGACCAGCCAGCGGACACCGCCGGGCGAGGAGCGGTCCGGGTACGGCACGACGATCCAGGTGCCGGCGCCCGCGGTGCGGATGCCGGCGCCGAGCCAGCGGGCCGCGGTGACCGGCGGGACGAAGCACCCCATGCGGGCGTCCCCGAAGTCGACGAGCACCGGACCCGGCCGGTCGGGGACGCGGCTGAGCACGTCCAGCGTGGCGTCGCCGAGTCCGCCGGGCAGGACGAGCACGTCCCGGGCGCTCCCCGCCGGCAGGAGCGCCACCCCGATCGGGTCGCGCTCCCACTCCCGGCGGCAGGACCCGGGATCGGGTGCGACGGAGGAGAGCCACTCCACCGCCGTCATCGCCCGTGTCATCAGGAAGACCTCCTGTCCCTCTCGTGAAGCCCCGGTCTCGCGGGTGCGAGGACGTCACGAGGGAGTGAGGGCCGGTGCGGGGTCATTGCGCGGGTTGCGGCATCTCGTCGGAGTGAACCGGCTCACACCCCGCCGGTCCACCACCGCGTCAGCTGTCGAAGCCCAGCCCCAGCCGGTCCATGGTGCGCAACCAGAGGTTGCGCCGCCCGTCCTGGGCGTCGGCCCGGGCCAGGGACCACTTGGTGAGGGCGATGCCCGTCCAGGCGAAGGGCTCGGGCGGGAACGGCAGCGGCTTGCGGCGGACCATCTCCAGCCCGGTCCGCTCGGTGCGCTCACCGGACAGCAGGTCCAGCATCACGTCGGCGCCGAACCGGGTGGCGCCGACGCCGAGCCCGGTGTAACCGGCCGCGTAGGCCACCCTGCCCTGGTGGGCGGTGCCGAAGAACGCCGAGAAGCGGGAGCAGGTGTCGATGGCTCCGCCCCAGGCGTGGGTGAAGCGGACGCCCTCCAGCTGCGGGAAGCAGGTGAAGAAGTGCCCGGCGAGCTTGGCGTAGGTCTCGGGCCGGTCGTCGTACTCGGCGCGGACGCGGCCGCCGTAGGGGTAGACCGCGTCGTAGCCGCCCCACAGGATCCGATTGTCGGCGGACAGGCGGAAGTAGTGGAACTGGTTGGCGCTGTCGCCGATGCCCTGGCGGTTCTTCCAGCCGATCGACTCCAGCTGCCCGGCGCTGAGCGGCTCGGTCATCAGGGCGTAGTCGTAGACCGGGACGGTGTACGGGCGGACCCGCCGGACCAGGTTCGGGAAGACGTTCGTGCCGAGGGCGACGCGGCGGGCGCGGATCCGGCCGTAGGGCGTGCGCACGGCCATGCCCGGGCCGTAGGGCTTCAGGTCGAGCGCGGGGGTGTGCTCGTGGACGCGGACGCCCAGCCGCAGGCACGCCTGCTTCAGGCCCCAGGCGAGCTTCGCCGGGTGCAGCATGGCGACGCCGGTGCGGTCCCACAGGCCCGCGCGGAAGGTGGGTGAGTCCACCTGCTCCCGTACGGCGTCGGCGTCCAGGTACTCGACGCCGTCGGCCAGGCCCCGCCGGGAGGTCTCCTCGTACCAGTCGCGCAGTTCACGCGCCTGGTAGGGCTCGGTGGCGACGTCGATCTCGCCGGTGCGTTCGAAGTCGCAGTCGATGGAGTGCCGGGCGACCGCCGCCTCGATGGCGTCGAGGTTGCGGGCGCCCAGCTCCTGGAGCGTGTGGATCTCGTCCGGCCAGCGGGTGAGGCCGTTGGGCAGGCCGTGGGTGAGGGAGGCGGCGCAGAATCCGCCGTTGCGGCCGGAGGCGGCCCAGCCCACCTCGCGGCCCTCCACGAGCACCACGTCCCGTCCGGGGTCGCGCTCCTTGGCGTTCAGTGCCGTCCACAGGCCGCTGTAGCCTCCGCCGACGACCAGCAGGTCGCAGGTCTCGGAGGTGGTGAGGGCGGGTTCGGGGCGGGGCCGCCCGGGGTCGTCCAGCCAGTACGGGACGGGCTGGGCGTCGGAGAGCGAACGGGTCCACCGGTTCATGGCGCTCGGGGCCATGATGTCAACTCCCTACGGTCAGGCCTGTTGTCTGTTGCGGCGGTTCCCGACCGCCATGGACACGAGCACGAGCAGCACGGCGATGACGAACATGGCCGTTCCGATGACGTTGATCTGGACGGGCGTGCCGCGCTGTGCCGAGCCCCAGACGAACATCGGGAACGTGACGGTCGAGCCCGCGTTGAAGTTCGTGATGATGAAGTCGTCGAAGGAGAGCGCGAAGGCCAGCAGCGCGCCCGCGGCGATGCCGGGCGCCGCGATGGGCAGGGTGACCCGGACGAAGGTCTGGAACGGGCCCGCGTAGAGGTCCCGGGCCGCTTCCTCCAGTTTCGGGTCCATCGACATCACGCGCGCCTTGACGGCCGTGACGACGAAACTCAGGCAGAACATGATGTGCGCGATGAGGATCGTCCAGAAGCCCAGCTGGGCGCCCATGTTGAGGAACAGGGTGAGCAGCGAGGCGGCCATCACGACCTCGGGCATCGCCATCGGCAGGAAGATCAGCGAGTTCACGGCGCCGCGGGCGCGGAAGCGGTAGCGGACCAGCGCGAAGGCGATCAGGGTGCCGAGGAGGGTGGCGCCGAGGGTGGCCCAGACGGCGATCTGCAGGCTGACGGAGAGCGAGCCGCACAGCCCGGAGACCCCGCACGGGTCCTTCCAGGCGTCCAGCGAGAACTGCTGCCACTCGTAGTTGAAGCGCCCCTTCGGCTTGTTGAAGGAGAACACCGTGACGATGACGTTCGGCAGGAGCAGATAGGCGAGGGTCAGCAGTCCCGCGATGACGACGAGATGCCTCTTGAGCCAGTTGACGAAGGGCATTTAGACCAGATCCTCCGTCCCGGACCTGCGGATGTAGAAGGTGACCATGAGGAGGATGGCCGCCATGAGGATGAAGGACAGCGCCGCCGCCGTCGGGTAGTCGAGCACTCTGAGGAACTGCGTCTGGATCACGTTGCCGACCATCCGGGTGTCGGTCGAGCCGAGCAGGTCGGCGTT
Organism: Streptomyces sp. NPDC058741; assembly: GCF_042746715.1. Lineage (NCBI taxonomy): Bacteria > Bacillati > Actinomycetota > Actinomycetes > Kitasatosporales > Streptomycetaceae > Streptomyces > Streptomyces sp. NPDC058741. The sequence goes on from NZ_JBHYQH010000039.1 coordinate 17,584, forward strand.
GACGTAGTCACCGGCCGCCGGGATGAAGGTCAGCAGTGTGCCGGAGACGACGCCGGGCATCGACAGCGGGAAGGTGACCTTGCGGAAGGTCGTCGAGGGCCGCGCGTACAGGTCCCCGGCCGCCTCGTGGAGCCGGCCGTCGATGCGCTCCAGCGAGGTGTAGAGCGGCAGGATCATGAACGGCAGGAAGTTGTACGTCAGACCGCAGATGATCGCCAGCGGGGTGGCCAGCACGCGGTCGCCGGCGGTCAGGCCCAGCCAGCTGGTCACGTCCAGGACGTGCAGCGTGTTGAGGGCGCCGACGACCGGGCCGCCGTCCGCGAGGATCGTCTTCCAGGCCAGGGTGCGGATCAGGAAGCTGGTGAAGAACGGAGCGATCACCAGGATCATGATCAGGTTCCGCCAGCGGCCCGCCCGGAAGGCGATCAGGTAGGCGAGCGGGTAGCCCAGCAGCAGGCACAGGATCGTCGCGGTGCCGGCGTAGAGCACCGAGCGGACGAACTGCGGCCAGTACTCCGACAGCGCCTCCCAGTACGTGGCGAAGTGCCAGGTGACCTTGTAGCCCTCCTCCAGGGAGCCCGTCTGCACGGAGGTGGAGGCCTGGTAGACCATCGGCAGCGCGAAGAAGACGAGCAGCCAGAGGATGCCCGGCAGCAGCAGCCAGTACGGCGTCCAGCGGCCCCGGCGCCTCGGGGGTTTCGTCCGCGGTGCCTGTGGGGCGAGGGGCGGTGGCGCCTCGGTGAGTGTCGACATCAGGCCGCCTCTTCCACTCCGGCGTCGGCGTCCTGGGCGGCGTCCAGGCCGAAGGTGTGGGCCGGTCTCCAGTGCAGGACGACCTCGGTGCCCGGCACCAGGCGGGGGTCGCGGTCGATGTTCTGGGCGTAGACCTCGAAGTCCGTGCAGACCGGGCTGTCGACGACGTACTGCGTGGAGACGCCGATGAAGCTGGAGTCGGAGATCCTGCCGGTGATGCGGTTGCGGCCCTCCGGGATGCCGCCGGCGTCGTCGGCGTGGGTGAGGGAGATCTTCTCCGGGCGGACGCCGACCAGCACCTTGCCGCCGTTCACCGCGGGTGCGGAGCAGCGCGCCTCGGGCAGGATGAGCTTGCCGCCGCCCGCCTTCAGCACGATCTCGCCGCCGCTCGCGGAGTCGACCTCGGCCTCGATGAAGTTGGACGTGCCGAGGAAGTTCGCGACGAACGTGGTGCGCGGGTTCTCGTAGAGCTCGGCCGGGGAGCCGAGCTGCTCGACGCGGCCGGCGTTCATCACGGCGACCGCGTCGGCCATGGTCATGGCCTCCTCCTGGTCGTGCGTGACGTGGATGAAGGTGATGCCGACCTCGGTCTGGATGCGCTTGAGCTCCAGCTGCATCTGCCGGCGCAGCTTGAGGTCGAGGGCGCCGAGGGGCTCGTCGAGCAGCAGCACCTTGGGGTGGTTGATCAGCGCGCGGGCCACGGCGACGCGCTGCTGCTGGCCGCCGGAGAGCTGGTGCGGCTTCTTGCGGGCCTGCTCGCCGAGCTGGACCAGTTCCAGCATCTCCTCGACCTGCTTCTTCACCGACTTCAGGCCGCGCCGGCGCAGGCCGAAGGCGACGTTCTCGAAGATGTCGAGGTGCGGGAAGAGGGCGTAGGACTGGAAGACCGTGTTCACCGGCCGCTTGTACGGCGGGAGCGCGGTGACGTCCTGGTCGCCGAGGAAGACGGTGCCGGCGGACGGTTCCTCCAGGCCGGCGATCATGCGCAGGGTGGTGGTCTTGCCGCAGCCGGAGGCGCCGAGCAGGGCGAAGAAGGAACCCTGCGGGACGGTCAGGTCGAGCGGGTGGACGGCGGTGAAGGAGCCGTAGGTCTTGGCTATGCCCGTGAGACGGACGTCGCCGCCGGGGCCGGTGGTGTTCGTCATGGTGGTCACGCCCCCGTCAGCTTCGCGAACTTCTCTTCGAACTCGGTCTCTTCCTTCGAGCTCAGCGAGCGGAAGGCGTGCGACTTGGCCGCCATGGCCTTGTCGGGGATGATCAGCGGGTTGTCCGCCGCGTCCTCGTCGATCTTCGCCAGTTCGGCCTTCACCCCGTCGACGGGGCACACGTAGTTGATGTACGCGGCCAGCTCGGCGGCGGGCTTCGGCTGGTAGTAGAAGTCGATGAGCCGCTCGGCGTTCGTCTTGTGCCGGGCCTTGTTGGGGACGAGCAGGTTGTCGGTGGACGTCATGTAGCCGCTGTCCGGGATGAGGAAGTCGATGTCGGGGCTGTCCGCCTTGAGCTGGACGACGTCACCGGCCCAGGCGACGCAGGCGGCGAAGTCGCCGCTGGTCAGGTCCGAGGTGTAGTCGTTGCCGGTGAAGCGGCGGATCTGGCCCTTGTCGACGGCCTTCTGCAGCCGGGCGATGGCGGCGTCGTAGTCGTCGGCGGTGAAGTTCGCCGGGTCCCTGCCCATGTCGAGCAGCGTCATGCCGACGCTGTCGCGCATCTCCGACAGGAAGCCGACACGTCCCTTGAGCTTGGGATTGTCGAGCAGGTCGGAGAGCGACCTCACCTCGACGCCGTCGAGGGCCTTCTTGTTGTACGCGATGACCGTGGAGATGCCCTGCCAGACGTACGAGTAGGCGCGGCCCGGGTCCCAGTCGGGGCTGCGGAACTGGGCCGACAGGTTGGCGTAGGCGTGCGGCAGGTTGCTCGGGTCGAGCTTCTGCGCCCAGCCCAGGCGGATGAGGCGGCCGGCCAGCCAGTCGGTGAGGACGATCAGGTCGCGTCCGGTGTCCTGGCCCGCGGCGAGCTGCGGCTTGATCTTGCCGAAGAACTCGTTGTTGTCGTTGATGTCCTCGGTGTACTTGACCTTGATGCCGGTGCGCTTGCGGAACTCCTCGAGCGTGGGGTGCCGTTTTCCGCTGTCGTCGACATCCATGTACTCGGTCCAGTTGGAGAAGTTCACGGTCTTCTCCTCGGCCGAGTGGTCCTGCGCCGAGACGCCGCCCTGCGACTGACCGGCCGCCGGGATGCCGCAGGCGCTCAGCGTCGCCAGTCCGCCGACCGCCAGTGCGCCGCCCGCGGAGGCGCGTAGCAGGGACCGCCGGGTGAGGGCGGCCCTGCCGTTGGTGAGACTGCGCCGCATGGCGGCCACTTGGGCCGCGGACAGGCGGTCGGGCTCGTACTGCTCCATGCGCGTGGTGCCCTTTCGGAGGGTGGGCGGCCGCGGGTCGGGCGGCCTGATACGGCTATCGATCCCCGAAGACGGTGCGGTGCCAGTCCTTCGCGGCCACCGCGGTGTTGTCGAACATGACGTGCTTGATCTGGGTGTACTCCTCGAAGGAGTACGCGGACATGTCCTTGCCGTAGCCGGAGGACTTGTAGCCGCCGTGCGGCATCTCGCTGATGATCGGGATGTGGTCGTTGACCCACACGCAGCCGGCCTTGATCTCGCGGGTCGCCCGGTTCGCCCGGTACACGTCCCGGCTCCAGGCGGAGGCGGCGAGGCCGTAGGGAGTGTCGTTGGCGAGGGCGATGCCCTCGTCGTCGGTGTCGAAGGGTAGTACGACCAGGACCGGGCCGAAGATCTCCGACTGGACGATCTCGCTGTCCTGGGCGGCGCCGGCGATCAGGGTGGGACGGTAGTAGGCGCCCTTGGCGAGCTCGCCGCCGGGTGCCTCACCGCCGGTGACCACGCGCGCGTAGGCACGCGCCCGGTCGACGAAGCCGGCGACCCGGTCGCGCTGGGCGTGCGAGATCAGGGGCCCGAGGTCGGTTCCGGCGGCGAAGGGGTCGCCGAGCCGGACGGTCTCCATGAGCGCCGCGGTCCGCGCGACGAACGCCTCGTACAGCGGTCGCTGCACGTACGCGCGCGTGGCGGCCGTGCAGTCCTGCCCGGTGTTGATGAGCGCGCCCGCGACGGCGCCCTGGGCGGCGGCCTCCGGGTCGGCGTCGTCGAAGACCACGAAGGGCGCCTTGCCGCCGAGCTCGAGGTGCAGGCGCTTGACGGTGGCGGTGGCGATCTCGGCGACCCGCCTGCCGACGGCGGTGGAGCCGGTGAAGGAGGCCATGGCCACGTCGGGGTGGCCGACGAGGTGCTCCCCGGCCTCCTTGCCGGTGCCGGTGACGATGTTGACCACACCGTCCGGGATCCCCGCGTCCGTGGCCGCCTGGGCGAAGAGCAGCGAGGTCAGCGGGGTGAGCTCGGCGGGCTTCAGCACGATGGTGTTGCCCGCCGCGATCGCCGGGAGGATCTTCCAGGCGGCCATCTGGAGGGGATAGTTCCAGGGCGCGACGGAGCCGACCACACCGATGGGCTCGCGCCGGACGTAGGAGGTGTGGTCGCCGGAGTACTCACCGGCGGACTGGCCCTGGAGGTGGCGGGCGGCACCGGCGAAGAAGGCGGTGTTGTCGATCGTCCCGGGGACGTCGAACTCGCGGGTCAGCTTCAGCGGCTTGCCGCACTGCAGGGACTCGGCGCGGGCGAAGTCCTCGGCCCGCTCGGCGAGGACCGCTGCGAACCGGTGCAGGGCGTCGGACCGCTCGCCGGGGGTGGCCCCCGCCCACTCGGGGAAGGCCGCGCGGGCGGCGGCGACGGCCCGGTCGACGTCGGCCGTGCCCGCCAGCTCGTAGGTGAGGACCTCCTCGCGCGACGCCGGGTCGAGGACCGCGTGCGTCCGGCCGGAGGTGCCCTCGGCCGGGCGGCCCGCGATGAACTGCGCGCCCGCCGCGAAGCGCTCCTCGGCCGGGAATCGGTCCGGGGTGGCAGTGCCCGGATGGTGCATGTCGCTCTCCTCCGTGTCCCCATGAGGGTCCCGGCGTGGCTCAGGCTCGAATTGAGTGCCGATCCTGGCAGAGGGACGGCAGGCCAACAAGGGATTCCGTTGTTTAGTTTTGGTTACGCGACGGAATCTGTCGACCAGGTGTCGAGTCCCCCGCGAAAAGGCGGGACGCTGTGTCAGTGGTGCGTGCCAGACTTGCGTGCATGGTGGAGATCACGGGGGCGATCGGCTCGCGGGAAGCCCTGATCAGGGCCGTTCACGCGGGCGCGAGGATCAGGTATCTGCGGTTCTGGGGGCATCGGCCGCTGCCGGACGGCCGGATCGGGGCGAGCTGCCTGAGCCAGTGGTGGCCGGCGCCGTTCTCGGTGGACGGCGTGGAGTACGCGACGGCCGAGCACTGGATGATGGCGGCCAAGGCCCGGCTCTTCGAGGACGCGGCGGCGGAGCGGTCCGTGCTCGCCGCCGGGGATCCCGCCGGGGCGAAGAAGGCGGGGCGGCTGGTGCGCGGCTTCGACGAGACGACGTGGCGGCGGGAGCGCTTCCGGATCGTCGTCGAGGGCAGCGTCCACAAGTTCGCCGCGCATCCCCGGCTGCGGGAGTATCTGCTGAGCACGGGCGACCGGGTGCTGGTGGAGGCCAGCCCGGTGGACCGGATCTGGGGCATCGGACTGGCCGCGGACGACGAGGCGGCCGGAGATCCCGAGCGGTGGCGCGGTCCGAACCTGCTGGGCTTCGCGCTGATGGAGGCCCGGGAGCGGCTGCGGGCTGCCGGGGCATGAGTGAAGGGCCGGTGCGGGACCGGCCCCCTCGGGGAACGTCCGTTCAGGGACCGGCCCTCACGGACATCCGTTCAGGCGGCCGCGCCGAGCCCGCCCATGATGCCGGCGAACAGCAGGAACCCCAGCAGCGGCAGGATCACGGTGGCGATGATGCCGCAGACCAGGCCGGCGGTCGCCGCGCCCTTGTTCGTGGCCTCACCACGGGTGGCCTTGCCCCGGCCGATGGCGCCGAAGATGATCGCGAGGATGCCGAGGATCACGCCGAAGAACCACAGCAGGAAGGTCACGCTGCAGACCACGCCGATGATGCCCAGCACCAGACCCGTGGTGCCCATGCCGTTGCTCGGCTGCGCCGGGGGCATCCCGTAGCCCGGGGGCTGCGGGTAGCTGACCGGCGGCGACGCCGGGTAGCCGGGGCCGCCCTGGGAGTAGCCGTACCCCGGGCCGCTCTGCTGCGGGAAGCCGTGGCCGGGGGCCGGCTGCTGCGGCGGCTGGGACGGCGGGCCGAAGCCACCGGGCGCGGGATTGGTGTTGGACATGACGAACTCCCCTCCGTTGGTCAGACCAGGGAATCGTAGTGGCCGACTCCCCCACGGTGTACGGGTGTTTCAGCGGTGGAGGGGCACGGTGGCCACGGGAGCCCGGGCTCCGTAGTACGGGTCCTCGTCGTAGCTGTCGTCGTTGTTGATCGCGGCCGTGATGCCGACGGCGATCAGCACGATCACCACGATGCCGAGGATGATCCCGATGATCCCCATGATCAGACCCGCCTGCGCCTGACCGTGGTTGGTGGCGATGCCGGCCTCGGCGCGCTTGCGGCCCTTGATGCCGAAGACGACGGCGAGGATGCCGGTGACCAGCGAGACCACGCCGTACATGCAGAACAGGGTGCAGGAGACGATGCCGAGCACCATGGCGGCGATGCCCAGGCCGTTCTGCGGGGCCGGGGGCATCCCGGGCCAGCCGTAGCCCGTCTGCGGGTAGCCGGGGTAGCCGTAGCCGCCCGTCGTCGCCGGGCCCGTGGGGGCGACCGGCGGGGGCGGGACCGCCTGACCCGGGCCGGTGCCGTCGTAGGAGGGCGTGCCGGCGGGCGGCGTGAAGCCCAGGCCGGGCATGGAGGTGACGGTGGCCTGGTCGTGCACGGACGGCGGACGCGGGGCCGGGTTCTCGTCGAGCGAGGGCTTGCTCCCCGGAGGCGCCCACGGGTCGTGGCCGCCGCCGGCGTCCGGCTGCGTCGGGTCCGTCATCGGTGCATCCCCCCTGGATCGGTCGTGCCGCCATGCTAAGGGGCGGGGCGGCCGGGGCCACAGGGCGGGGGCACCGGGGGTCGGCCGGACTCCCGCGGCCGTCCCGCGTCGCGGTGCGGTCCCGTACCCCCGAAGGCACGCGACGGCCACCGCATACGATGAATCCGAGTGACCGATCAGCCGATCACCCGCGCCCGCCGGCCCCGCGCCGTCCGGGGCGCCGTCCGGGGAGGAACCCTTGACCGAGCATCTCGTCGACCCCCATGCCCCTCGCGACCTGAAGGCGTTCGTCGCCGGCCTGCCCAAGGCCGAACTCCACGTGCACCACGTGGGCTCCGCCTCCCCCCGGATCGTGTCCGAACTGGCCGCCCGGCACCCGGACTCCAAGGTGCCGACCGACCCCGAGGCGCTGACCGAGTACTTCACCTTCACCGACTTCGCGCACTTCATCGAGGTGTACCTGTCGGTCGTCGACCTCATCCGCACCCCGGAGGACGTCCGGCTGCTCACCTACGAGGTGGCCCGGGACCTGGCCCGCCAGCAGGTGCGGTACGCGGAGCTGACCATCACGCCGTTCTCCTCCACCCGGCGCGGCATCGACGAGCGGGCCTTCATGGACGCGATCGAGGACGCCCGCACGGCGGCCGAGACCGAGTTCGGGACCGTGCTGCGCTGGTGCTTCGACATCCCCGGCGAGGCGGGCCTGGAGGCGGCCGAGGAGACGGCCCGGCTCGCCACCGACGACCGGCTGCGTCCGGAGGGGCTGGTGTCCTTCGGGCTGGGCGGGCCCGAGGTCGGCGTGCCGCGCCCGCAGTTCAAGCCCTACTTCGACCGCGCGATCGCGGCCGGACTGCGCTCCGTCCCGCACGCCGGGGAGACCACCGGCCCGGAGACGGTGTGGGACGCCCTGACGCATCTGGGGGCCGAGCGCATCGGGCACGGCACCAGCGCCGCGCAGGACCCGAAGCTGCTGGCGCACCTCGCCGAGCGGCGGATCCCGCTGGAGGTGTGCCCCACCTCGAACATAGCCACCCGCGCGGTGCGCACCCTCGACGAGCACCCGATCAGGCAGTTCGTGGAGGCCGGGGTCATGGTGACCGTCAACTCCGACGACCCGCCGATGTTCGGCACCGACCTGGAGAACGAGTACGCCGTCGCCGCCCGGCTCCTCGACCTCGACGAACGCGGCCTGGCCGAGCTGGCGAAGAACGCCGTCGAGGCGTCCTTCCTGGACACGGCGGGCCGGGCCCGGATCACGGACGAGATCGACGCCTACACCGCGGGGTGGCTCGACCGGTGACGTCCATGGCGGAGCGGCCCGCGCGGACGGTGACCGCCGTGGCCCACCGGGGCGACCCCTACCGGTATCGGGAGAACACCGTCGCCTCCCTGCGTTCCGCCCTCGCGCGGGGCGCGGACGCGGTGGAGATCGACGTTCGGCTGACCCGCGACGGCGTGCCCGTGCTGCTGCACGACGCGACGCTGAAGCGGCTCTGGGAGCTGGAGCGGCCGGTGCTCGCGCTGTCCTGCGAGGAGGTGCGCGGGCTGACCGGCGGCGGGGTGCCCACCCTGGCCGAGGCGCTGGCCGCGACCGGCGGGCACCGGGTGATGGTCGACCTGCCGGGCTCGCCCGACGTGCGGGCGGTGCGCCGGGTCGTGGACGTCGTACGGGAGTCCGGGGCGGCCGACCGTGCGTACTACTGCGCGGGCGCCGGCGCCATGCTCGCCGTGCGCGCCGCGGACCCGGCGGCCGAGATCGCCCTCACCTGGACGACGCTCGCCCCGCCGCGGCCCGCGCTGCTGGAGGCGATCCGCCCGCGCTGGCTCAACTACCGGTTCTCCCTGGTGGACCGGCCGCTCGCCGACCGGGTCCACCGCGACGGCTGCCTGCTGTCCGTCTGGACACCCGACACCCGCCGCTCCATGCGCAGGCTGCTGGCCGCGGGCGTGGACTCCATCACGACCAACCGCGTCGACGTGCTGCGCGCCGCGCGCGCGAGCGCCATGGCACCGTCGCCTGACTGGCCCGGGCCGCGCGGGTGAGGTGCCGCGGCACCGTCTCGCCGTCCGTGCCGGTGCCGCGTACGCGGCGGTCGGGATTGTGCCAGGCCGCCCGGTCTCGCCGACGTGGCGGACCACGGTTCCCGGTTCAGACGTCTGGCACCGGGACGGCGGCCACCGGCGCGGTCGGCGCCTCCAGCCGCTTGGTCCGCTGTCGCACGACGTACAGCGGGATCACCCCGAACACACCGGACGCCATGTCGATCACCGGCCACCAGAAGGGGACGCCGCGGATCGGTCCGCAGATCAGGGCGAGCGGGATGACGCCGACGCAGGCGATCACCCCGAACCCGACGACCCAGATGTTGCGGACCGGGTCGCGGTAGGGCCCGTAGAAGGCGACCGCGATCACCAGGTGCGCGAAGACCAGCCAGTCGGTGCCGTACGGGAGGAAGGGGTGGTCGGCGTCCGCCCGGTCGAGCCCCTCGCGCACCCTCCTGATCCACTCCGTCAGACCGGGCAGGTAATCACCCACGGACAGCGCCCGCAACAGGCCCTCGGCCCACCGCAGTTCGTGGACCAGGGGGCAGGCGGCGGCGCCGCTGAGCACCAGACACACCACGAAGAAGACCAGCCACGCACGGACGCCCTTCAGCAGAGCGGCTCTGTCGCTCCTGAGGCGCACTCCACGCCCGAGTTGAACATGTTCACAAGCGGGCTCCCACCTCGGGACGCACGAGCGGCCCCGGACGGCGGGGAACCGTCCGGGGCCGCTCGGCAGTGCGAGGGGTCACGCGTCCAGCGACGTCATCACGTGCTTGATCCGCGTGTAGTCGTCGAAGCCGTAGGCCGACAGGTCCTTGCCGTAGCCGGACTTCTTGAAGCCGCCGTGCGGCATCTCGGCGACCAGCGGGATGTGGGTGTTGATCCACACGCAGCCGAAGTCCAGCTTCTTCGACATCCGCATGGCGCGGCCGTGGTCCTTGGTCCACACGGAGGAGGCGAGGGCGTACTCGACGCCGTTGGCCCACTCGACCGCCTGGTCCTCGTCGCGGAAGGACTGCACGGTGATGACCGGGCCGAAGACCTCGTGCTGGATGATCTCGTCGTCCTGCTTCAGGCCCGAGACGACGGTCGGCGCGTAGAAGTAGCCCTTGTCGCCGACCCGCTTGCCGCCGGCCTCCACGCGGGCGTGCGCCGGCAGCCGCTCGATGAAGCCCTCGACCTGCCTGAGCTGGTTGGGGTTGTTCAGCGGCCCGTAGAGCACGTCCTCGTCGTCCGGCTGCCCGGTCCTGGTCTCGGAGGCCGCCTTCGCCAGCGCGGAGACGAACTCGTCGTGGATGGACTCGTGGACGAGCACGCGCGTGGCGGCCGTGCAGTCCTGGCCGGCGTTGAAGTAGCCCGCGACCGAGATGTCCTCGACGGCCTTGGCGATGTCGGTGTCCTCGAAGACCACGACCGGCGCCTTGCCGCCCAGCTCCAGGTGGACGCGCTTGACGTCCTTGGAGGCGGACTCGGCGACCTGGATGCCGGCGCGCACCGAGCCGGTGATGGAGGCCATCGCCGGGACGGGGTGCTCGACCATCATGCGGCCGGTCTCGCGGTCGCCGCAGATGACGTTGAAGACGCCCCTGGGGACGATCGAGCCGATGATCTCGGCGATCAGGACCGTGGAGGCCGGGGTGGTGTCGGACGGCTTCAGCACGACCGTGTTGCCCGCCGCGAGCGCCGGGGCGAACTTCCACACGGCCATCATCATCGGGTAGTTCCAGGGCGCCACCTGCGCGCAGACGCCGACCGGCTCGCGGCGCACGATGGAGGTCAGGCCCTCCATGTACTCACCGGCCGAACGGCCCTCCAGCATCCGCGCCGCGCCCGCGAAGAAGCGGATCTGGTCGACCATCGGCGGGATCTCCTCGGAGCGGGTCAGCCCGACGGGCTTGCCCGTGTTCTCCACCTCGGCCGCGATCAGCTCCTCGGCGCGCTCCTCGAAGGCGTCCGCGATCTTCAGCAGGGCCTTCTGGCGCTCGGCGGGCGTGGTGTCGCGCCAGCCGGGAAAGGCCTCGGCGGCCGCCGCCATGGCGGCGTCCACGTCCGCCTGCCCGGACAGCGGAGCGGTCGCGTACGCCTCGCCCGTCGCGGGGTTGACCACCTCGGTGGTCCGTCCGTCGGCGGCGTCCCGGAACTCACCGCCGATGTAATTGCGCAGACGACGCAGCTCGGTGCTCACTGCCGGCCCTCCAGTTGGGGATGTCCAGTACTTGAGACACCACCCTAGTCGGCCCACCCACGTTTTCAACACCCCCACTCCCTTCGATCGTGCGGAATCCGCAGCCTCAGGACATGCAAACAACGGATTTCATCGATTGCGGCTTGCGGAAGTGTCGAGACCTCGTGCACAGTGACCCCGTGGCCAGTCGAAGCGCAGACCAGAACGGCTCGCGGGAGCACCGCGAGTCCTCCCGTGAGTCCAGGAACGGCAGCTCGCCGCAGCTGGACGCCGTCTCCCTCGCCATCATCGAGCAGCTGCAGGAGGACGGCCGCCGGCCGTACGCCGCCATCGGCAAGGCCGTGGGTCTGTCGGAGGCGGCCGTGCGCCAGCGCGTCCAGAAGCTGCTCGACCAGGGCGTGATGCAGATCGTCGCCGTCACGGACCCGCTCACCGTGGGCTTCCGCAGGCAGGCGATGGTCGGCGTCAACGTCGAGGGCGACGTGGAGTCGGTCGCCGACGCGCTGACGGCCATGTCCGAGTGCGAGTACGTGGTGATGACCGCCGGCTCCTTCGACCTGATGGTGGAGATCGTCTGCGAGGACGACGACCACCTCCTGGAGGTCATCAACAAGCGCATGCGGGCCGTTCCCGGAGTGCGCTCCACCGAGAGCTTCGTCTACCTCAAGCTCAAGAAGCAGACCTACATGTGGGGAACCCGATAACCGTGAGGACCCGATAGCCGTGAGCAAGGACCTCTCCCAGTCCGCGTACGACCACCTGTGGATGCACTTCACGCGCATGTCGTCGTACGAGAAGGCCCCCGTCCCCACCATCGTCCGGGGCGAGGGCACGTACATCTACGACGACCAGGGCAAGCGCTACCTCGACGGTCTCGCGGGCCTGTTCGTGGTGCAGGCCGGCCACGGCCGCACGGAGCTGGCCGAGACCGCCTTCAAGCAGGCGCAGGAGCTGGCGTTCTTCCCCGTGTGGTCCTACGCCCACCCCAAGGCAGTGGAGCTGGCCGAGCGCCTCGCCCACCACGCCCCGGGCGACCTGAACAAGGTCTTCTTCACCACCGGCGGCGGCGAGGCCGTCGAGACCGCCTGGAAGCTCGCCAAGCAGTACTTCAAGCTGGTCGGCAAGCCCACCAAGCACAAGGTCATATCCCGCGCGGTGGCCTACCACGGCACCCCGCAGGGCGCCCTGTCCATCACCGGCCTGCCGGCCCTGAAGGCTCCCTTCGAGCCACTGGTCCCGGGCGCGCACAAGGTCCCCAACACCAACATCTACCGCGCTGCGCTGTTCGGCGACGACCCCGAGGCCTTCGGCCGCTGGGCCGCCGACCAGATCGAGCAGCAGATCCTCTTCGAGGGCCCGGACACGGTCGCCGCGGTCTTCCTGGAGCCGGTGCAGAACGCGGGCGGCTGCTTCCCGCCCCCGCCCGGCTACTTCCAGCGGGTCCGCGAGATCTGCGACCGGCACGACGTGCTGCTCGTCTCGGACGAGGTCATCTGCGCCTTCGGCCGCCTCGGCACGGTCTTCGCCTGCGACAAGTTCGACTACGTCCCGGACATGATCACCTGCGCCAAGGGCATGACCTCGGGCTACTCCCCGATCGGCGCCTGCATCGTCTCCGACCGCTTGGCCGAGCCGTTCTACAAGGGCGACAACACCTTCCTGCACGGGTACACCTTCGGCGGCCACCCGGTCTCCGCGGCCGTGGGCCTGGCCAACCTCGACCTGTTCGAGCGCGAGAAGCTCAACCAGCACGTCCTGGACAACGAGGGCAACTTCCGCGCCACCCTGGAGAAGCTCCACGACCTGCCGATCGTCGGCGACGTCCGCGGCAACGGGTTCTTCTACGGCATCGAGCTCGTCAAGGACAAGGCCACCAAGGAGTCCTTCAACGAGGACGAGACCGAGCGCGTGCTGTACGGCTTCCTCTCCAAGAAGCTCTACGAGAACGGCCTGTACTGCCGTGCGGACGACCGCGGCGACCCGGTCGTCCAGCTCGCCCCGCCGCTGATCTCGGACCAGTCGACGTTCGACGAGATCGAGCAGATCCTGCGCGTCACCCTCGAGGAGGCGTGGACCAAGCTCTGAGCCGTCGCTCCGATCGTCTGCATGGATGATCAACACCGGCCCCGGTGCCGCCCGTTCGAGTGAGAAACGGCGGCCCGGGGCCACGTGCTGTCCGGCGCCCCGCCGCCGTCTGCCTAGCGTGCCCAGTGACCGATCGGCCCCGCCTTCGTTCCCCCGCACGGGGGATGGCACGGGAACTACGGATCTGAACCGAGGTGTACGCCCATGGAGGCCCCGCCGGACAACGACGTGCTCTGGGCACGTGCCCTGCACTTCCAGCACGACGACGGCTCGCCCGCGCTCTGCGGCGTCTCGCTCGGCGTCCGGGAGGGCGAGATCCTCGCCATCGGCGGCCCGCGCGGCAGCGGCAAGACGACCCTGCTGCGGTGCCTGTCCGGCCTGGTGCCCGTCCGGCGCGGCGAGGTCTGGTTCAACAGCGTGCCCGTGCACACCATGGGCCCCCTCAACCGCGAGCGGCTGCGCCGCGACCGCTTCGGCTGGATCGACCCCTCCCCCTCCCTCGTCCCCGAGCTCAACGCCTGGGAGAACACCGCGCTGCCGCTGATGCTGCGCGGCACCAGCCGGCGCCGCGCCAAGACCGCGGCCCTGGAGTGGCTGGAGCGTCTGGACATCGGCGACAGCGCCCGCAAGCGCCCGCACCAGCTGGTGCAGGCCGAGCGGCAGCGCGTCTGCATCGCCCGCGCCCTGGCCCCCGCCCCCTCGGTGCTGTTCGCCGACGAGCCCACCGCGCCCCTGCACCGCGCCGACCGCGCCCATGTGCTGCGCACCCTGACCACCGCGGCACGCTCCCACCGCATCACCGTCGTCCTCTCCACCCACGACGCGGAGACCGCGGCCCTCGCCGACCGCACCGTCTCGCTGCTCGACGGGCGGCGCGTGCAGACGGTGCACCTGCCGCCGGTCGCCGAGCCCTCCGAGGCGGAAGGCCGGGCCGCGTGCTCGCTCTCCGTCTGACGCGCGGCGGCCACCCCGCCGTCCAGCTGCGCCGCCTGCTGGTCGCCGCGGCCTCGGGGGGCACGGCCTTCCTGCTGCTCTGCGCCCTGGGCCACGCCCTCGGCCACCCCGCCTCCACCGGTGGCTCCCTGGTGCGTCTGGCCTGGTGCTCGGCCCCGCTCGCCGCCACGGTGTACTTCGCGGTCGCGGTGGCCCGCACCGACCCCGGCACCCGGCCCCGCCAGGGCCTGTCGGCGATCGGCCTCGGCCCGCTGCGCATGATGGCCGTCTCGGCGACGACCACGGCCCTGTCCTGCGCGCTCGGCTCGATGCTGGCCCTGCTCGTCTTCCTGCACCTGCGGGGCGACCTGACGGGTCTGCCCTTCGACGGCGCCGCCGCCGAGCCCCTCGGCGCCGGCCGGCCCCTGCCGCTCGCGGGCACCCTCACGCTGCTGGGCGTCGTGCCCGTCGGCGCATCGGTGGCGGTGGCGCTGTCGCTCCGGCCGCGGCAGGCGAGCCCGGCCGCGCCCCGGACGCCCGGGATGTACGGCCGCTTCGGCGCGTACCGTCGCGAGAGCGCACGCGAGACGTTCGGGGCGTACGGCCGGTTCGGCCGGCAGATCGTCCGGCCCTCCGGCGGCCGCCCCGCCGCGCCCGCGACGCATGGCGGCCCCCCGACGGCCGGCGCGGGAGCGGCGGCCCCGGCGACGGCGGCGGGCACCGGCGGCACGGTGAGCGCGGTCGCGGATCCCGCCGAGCCGCCGGCCCCCGCGGCCGGGGACTCCGCGCGGCCCGGAGGCCCGCACACGGGCACGACGGGGCCGGCCGCGGACGACGCCCGGACGGTCGCGACGCACCCCGGCGGCGACACCACCGGCCCGGCCGGCCGCCACCCGGCGGCGCCGGACGCCGTGGCCGCCCTGGGGGCCGACGACCCCGATGCCCTCGACGCGGCCCTGCGCGAGACCCCGCAGAGCGACAGCCCCACCGCGGCACCCTCCGGCCTTCCCTGGGGCATCGCCGTCCTGGCCGCAGGGCTCGCCGTCGAGACCTACACCAGCCGCACCGCTCCGACGCCCCCCGACCTCGCCTTCTCCGGCGCCTCCCCCGGCATCCTGGCCGGCTGGGCGCTGGCCGCCGTCGGGCTGGCCCTGGCCGGACCGGGTCTGACGCACCTGTGCGGACGGCTGCTCCAGTCGGCCCGCCCCGGCGCCCTCCGGCTCCTGGCCGGGCGGATCCTCATGGCGGAGGCCGTCCGCGTCGGCCGCCCCCTGGGTGTCGTCTGCGCGGTGCTGTCCGCCGCGTGGGCCATGGCGCTGCTGCACGGCCCGGACGGACTGTCCCTGGGCCCGCTCACCACCCTCGGCGTGGTCCTGGTGACCGGCTGCACCGTGGCGACCCTGCTCACGGCCGCCGTGGAGGCCCGGCAGGACCGCGCCGAGACCACCGCCGCGCTGCTGCGCCTCGGCGCCCCCGCCTCGGTGCTGCGCAGCGCCGCCGCCCTGCGCGCGGGCGCGCTGCTCGCCCTGTTCGGCCCGCTCACCCTGACGGTCGCCGAGCTGGCGGCCCTGCCCCTGGCGCGCTGAGGCCCCTTCAGGACCGCCGGAAGACCCGGGCGGGAAAAGATCCCGGGACGGCGATGAGTTCCGCCGGGGTCCCAGGTCTATCCCAGCGTAACGAGCAGGACCCCGTCGGAGGAGACCTCGCATGTACCGGCAGATGATTTTCGTGAACCTGTGCGTCGCCGACCTCGGCGCCTCGAAGAAGTTCTTCACGGAGCTGGGCTACTCGATCAACGCGCAGTTCAGCGACGACTCCACCGCGTCCGTCGTGATCAGCGACACCATCGTCGTGATGGTGCACACGGAGGAGAAGTACCGCCAGTTCACCAAGAAGGAGGTCGCGGACTCCACGCGGACCAGCGAGGTGCTGATCGCGCTGAGCGCCGAGAGCCGCGAGAAGGTCGACGAACTGGTCGACAGGGCCGTCGCGGGCGGCGGCTCCGTCTCCGGCGAGACGCAGGACCACGGGTTCATGTACGGTCGCGCCTTCGACGACCCGGACGGCCACACCTTCGAGGTCGTGTGGATGGACCCGGCCGCCGTCCAGGGCTGACGACCGCCCCTGGCATGGGCGGGTGCGGAGGATGCCGCCCTCCCCCAAGCTCTCGACTCCGTTCGAGCAGGGGCCCCACGGCCCACCATGACGACCATGAGATCGAGACGCTCCAGGAGTTCGACGCGACCGTCTCGGCGCGCGGCACGCTCGCCGGTTACCGCGTCCGGGGCGTGGACCTGACGGACCGTACGCGCGAACTGCTCACCACCGACACCACGGGCGCCGTCTCGCTCGGCTGCGCGACGCGCGAGGAGGCCGCCGCGAAGATGCGCGCGGACGGCGCCCTGGTCTTCCCTCCGGTGCCCGGCCTGCCCTTCGATCCGTACCGCGGTCTGCTCTGCTCACCGGACGAGCTGTTCGCGTCCCTGGCCGACGGCTACGAGTCCACCCCGGACGCCCTGGCCTCCTCCTGGTTCCAGCGCACCAAGGCGGACAAGGACATCCACACGTCGATGCTGCGCGCGGTCCACGACGACTCCGTCTCGGACGCCCTGGACGAAGTCCTCTCGGGCGCGCGGGTGGTGGGCGTGATGGGCGGGCACACGATGGCCCGCGGCACCGAGGAGTAGGCGGGAGCGGCACGGCTCGGCCGGGAACTGGCCCGGGCCGGCCTCACCGTCGCCACCGCCGGCGGCCCCGGCGCGATGGAGGCGGCCAACCTCGGTGCCCTCGCGGCACCGTTCGACGACGGGATGCTTGCCGAGTCGCTCGAACTGCACTCCGAGGCACCGCACTTGACCCCGTCGATCACCGCCTGGGCGTCGGCCGCCTTCGGGATACGCACCCGGTGGCCCGGCGGCGGGCCTTCCGTCGGCACCCCGACCTGGTTCTACGGCCACGAGCCGCCGAACGCCTTCGCCTCGCACCTCGCCAAGTACTTCGTCAACGCCACCCGCGAGGACGGCCCGCTGGCCCGCTCGAACGCGGGGGTGGTGTTCCTGCCGGGCGCGGCCGGTACCGTGCAGGAGACCTCGAGAACGCGACGCCCGACTACTACGAGTCGCGCGGCGAGCCGACGCCGATGGTGCTCGTGGACCGGGCGCACTGGACGGAACGGCTGCCCGCGTGGCCGCTGTTGAAGTCGCTGGCCGGGGGACGGCCGATGGAGACGCGGATCGCGCTCGTCGACCGGATCGAGGAGGCTCCCGGGGCGTTGAAACGTCTCGGCGGTTAATGAGACGGCAAAGCACGTGCTTGCGAGCCGTCTATGCGTTGACACTACTTATGCGGCGCTTATAGACCTGTGAGCCTCCGGGTGGTGCTGATGTTCCGTCAACACCGCCTGAAACCCCCTCATCACACATCCCGTTAAGGACAAACGTGGCAGTTCTGTCCGTATTCCGCCGTAGGGCCTCGCATCGTACGGTCGCCCGTTCCCTGCGGGTCCTCGGTGTCGTCTCCGCCTCGGCCGCGCTCGCGCTCGGTGCCGCCGGGGACGCGCTCGCCTGGAACATCAAGGAGTTCTCCGCCGAGGCCAAGTGTGAGGGCGGCAAGGGCTTCATCACCGTCACGGACGTGGACCCCACCGGCGTCCCGGCCACGGTCACCGTGTACCTGCAGAACAACGGCGCCGACGCGAGAAAGGTCGGCGCGCTGGTGGTCAAGGGCTCCCGCGGAGGCACCACGATCACCTTCGCGGAGAAGTGGAAGCCGAACGCCGAGTACCGCGTCCGCGTCAAGGCCACCCCGTACGTCGACGAGGACATCAAGCCCAACCTCGTCACGCCGGCGACCGCCTGCAAGAAGAAGGACGAGGAGAAGCCCCGGGCCTCGGCTCCGCCCGCCAAGCCCGCCCCGTCGGCCCCGTCGGCCACCCCGTCGAAGCCGGCCGAGAAGACCGCCACCCCGGCTCCCGAGCCGTCGCAGAGCGACAGCACCACGCCGGCGGGCAACGTAGCCGGCCCGGCCGGTGACTCGAACCTCGCCGAGACCGGCGCCGGCTCCAACACCGGTGTCATCGCCGGCATCGCTGCGGCCCTGGTCGTCGTGGGCGGCGGCGCGGTGTTCTACGGCATGCGCCGCCGCGGGGCGAAGAGCGACAGCTGACGCCTCACCGCGACCCCGACACGCCCCGTCCCCTCACCAGGGGGCGGGCCCGTCTCCCGCCGGAGGGAGCAGGACCCCTCGGGGGACGCCCGCCTCAGCCGAGCACCACGATCTCGGCCGCGTCGAACTCCACCCCGACGTCGTCCCCCACCTCGGGCGCCGCCCGCAGCGCACAGGCCGCTTCCAGACGCGGGGCGTCGCGCGGCTGGAGGTGGACGGCGACATGGGTGCCCCTGAAGGTCCGCGCCGCCACCGTGCAGCGCAGACCCGCGTCGGCGGCCACCAGACGCACACCACCGGGGCGTACGAGCAGCACCCGCGTGCCCTGCGGGGCGCCCTCCGGCACCGGCACCTTGCCCCACGGCGTGTCCGCGGCCTCCGCCCCGACCGCCGCCTCGACGACGTTCTCGAAGCCGAGGAAGCGCGCGACGAACGCGTCGGCCGGCCGCTGCCACACCTCCAGCGGCGTCCCGGACTGGGCGATCCGCCCGCCCCGCATGACCACGACCCGGTCGGCCAGTGCGAAGGCCTCCCCCTGGTCATGCGTCACGGCGAGCACCGTGGTGCCCAACCGTCCGAAGAGTTCCTTGAGTTCGACGACCAGCCGCTCCCGGAGCGACCGGTCGAGCTGGCCCAGCGGCTCGTCCAGCATCAGCAGCCGGGGGCTCGGCGCCAGGGCCCGGGCCAGCGCGACCCGCTGCTGCTCCCCGCCGGACAGGGCGGTGACGGCCCGGCGCCCCGCGCCCGGCAGCCCGACGAGCTCCAGCAGTTCCCCCACGCGGTCGGCCTGCCGCGCCTTCGACGCCCCGTGCATCCGCAGGCCGAAGGCGACGTTCCCGGCCACGTCCCGCTGCGGGAACAACTGGTGGTCCTGGAACATCAGCCCGACCCCGCGCCGGTGCGCGGGGACGCCCGCCTGATCCCGCCCGTCGAGCGCCACGCGCCCGGAGTCGAGGGGCTGCAGCCCGGCCACCGCCCGCAGCAGGGTCGACTTGCCGCTGCCGCTCGGCCCGAGCACACACACGATCTCGTGCTCGGCGACCGCCAGATCGACGGCGTCCAGCACGGCCCGCCCGCCGAATCGGACCGTCGCGCCCTTGAGACTCAGCAGCATCTAGAACTCCCCGCTCCGGTCCGTGCGCAGCCGTTCCAGCATCAGCAGGGCCACGGCGCACACCACCATCAGAATCGTCGACAGGGCCATCGCCTGGCCGTAGTTCAGCTCCCCGGGCCGCCCCAGCAGCCGTGCCACGGCCACCGGCAGCGTCGGGTTGTCGGGCCGGGCGATGAACACCGTCGCCCCGAACTCCCCGAGCGACACGGCGAAGGCGAACCCGGCCGCGACGAGCAGCGCGCGCCGCACCATCGGCAGGTCCACCTCGCGCCACACCCGCCAGGGCGAGGCCCCCAGCACCGACGCCGCCTCCCGCAGCCGCGCGTCCACCGCCCGCAGCACGGGCAGCATGGTCCGCACCACGAACGGCACCCCGACCAGCGCCTGCGCGAGCGGGACGAGGATCCACGAGGCCCTTAGGTCCAGCGGCGGCTCGTCGAGGGAGATCAGGAAGCCGAAGCCGACGGTCACCGCCGACACCCCCAGCGGCAGCATCAGCAGCGCGTCGAAGCCCCGCACGAACCGCCCCGCGTCCCGTCGGGTCAGCGCGACGGCGGCGAGCCCGCCGATCACCACGGCGACGGCGGTCGCGGCGGCGGCGTACGACAGGGAGTTGCCGATCGCCTCGATCGGCGGCACCAGGAACACTCCCCCGTCGTCCCGCGTCAGCGCCCGGTAGTAGCCGAACCCGGGCGCGTCCAGGGAGCGCCGCACCAGCACGGCGAGCGGCAGCACCAGCAGAACGACGGCGGTGGCGAGCACCCCGCCGAGCAGCGCCCACTGCCCGGCGCCGCGCGGCCGGCGCGCGGTCGTGGCCGCGTCCACCAGGCACAGCGCGGTCTCCCGCCGCCGCACGGTCCAGGCGTGCACGGCGAGGATGGCGCCCACCGCGGCGAACTGGATCAGCGTCAGCACGGCCGCAGTGGACAGGTCGAAGATCTCCGACGTCTGCCGGTAGATCTCCACCTCCAGGGTCGAGAAGGTGGGCCCGCCGAGGATCTGGACGACGCCGAAGGAGGTGAAGGTGAACAGGAAGACCATGAGCGCGGCGGCGGCCACGGCCGGGGCGAGGGCCGGCAGGGTCACCTGCCGCCACGCCCTCAGCGGTGACGCGCCGAGCATCCGCGCGGCCTCCTCCTGCCGCGGGTCGAGCTGCGCCCACAGCCCGCCCACGGTGCGTACGACCACCGCGTAGTTGAAGAAGACGTGCGCGAGCAGGATCGCCCAGACGGTGGTGTCCAGCCGTAGGCCCCACAGCTCGTCCAGCAGCCCGCCGCGTCCGACCAGCGCCAGGAACGCCGTGCCGACGACCACCGTCGGCAGCACGAACGGCACCGTCACCACCGCCCGCAGCACCTGCTTGCCGGGGAAGTCGAAGCGCGCGAAGACGTACGCGCCGGGGAGCGCGATCAGCAAGGTGAGCGCGGTGGAGACGAAGGCCTGCCAGGTGGTGAACCACAGGACGTGCCGGACGTCGGACTGCGCCAGCACCTCCCCCAGCCGCCCGAACTGCCAGGCCCCGTCCACCTTCAGCCCGCGCGCGACGATCGCGGCGACGGGGTAGGCGAAGAAGACCGCGAAGAACGCGACGGGCACGGCCAGCAGGCCGATCCGCGCCGCCGCGCCCCGCGCCCGGCCGGTCACTTCAGTACGAGTGACGTCCACGACTTGATCCACTCGTCCCGCTTCTCGGCGATCTTCGCCGGGTCCATGGTCCCGGGATCCTTCGCCTGCGGCCCGTACTTGACGAACTCCGGCGGCACCTGGGCGCCCGCGCGCACCGGGTAGACGAACATGTTGAGCGGCATGTCGTTCTGGAACTTCTCGCTGATCAGGAAGTCGAGGAGCGCCTTGCCGCCCTCGCTGTTCCTCGCGTTGCTCAGCAGCCCGGCGTACTCGACCTGCCGGAAGCAGGTGCCCTCGGCGACCCCGGTCGGGGCCGTGCTCGGCTTCGGATCGGCGAAGACGACCTCGGCGGGCGGTGAGGAGGCGTACGACACGACGAGCGGCCGGTCGCCCTTGGCCTTCTTGCCCGCGGCCGAACCGGAGAACTCCTCGCTGTAGGCCTGCTCCCAGCCGTCGACGACCTTCACACCGTTGGCCTTGAGCTTCTTCCAGTAACCCTGCCAGCCGTCGTCGCCGTACCGCGCGGCGGTCCCGAGCAGGAATCCGAGGCCGGGCGAGGACGAGGAGGCGTTCTCGGTGACCAGCAGGTTCTTGTAGGCGGGCTTGACCAGGTCGTCGAAGCTCTTCGGCGGCTCGAGACCCCGGTCGGCGAAGTACTTCTTGTCGTAGTTGACGCAGATGTCGCCGGTGTCGACGGGCGTGACGCGATGCCGTTCCCGATCGACCCGGTACTGGGCCTTGATCTGCTCCGAGCCCTTCGCCTCGTACGGCTGGAACAGGCCGTTGTCGAGGGCACGGGAGAGCAGGGTGTTGTCGACGCCGAAGAAGACGTCGCCCTGCGGGTTGTCCTTGGTGAGGATGGCCTTGTTCACGGCCTGCCCGGCGTCGCCGTCCTTGAGGACGTCGACCTTGTAGCCGGACTCCTTCTCGAAGGCGGCGATGACGTCCTCGGACGCGGCCCACGAGTCGTGGCTGACGAGGGTGACGGTCCTGGAGCCGCCGGACCCCTGACCGCCGCCGGACGAGCCGCACGCGGCGAGCGTGCCGGCCAGCCCGAGCCCCACGACCGCCGCCGTCAGCCGGTTCCTGTTGATGCTCACTGGATTCCTCCTGGGTGACCAGGAGAAGACGCGGCCCTGGCCGGGACGTTCCGAGGTCCCGGCCAGGGCGCAACAGCTCGAGTGGTGACCGATCTCCCTACCCAGAATGACCTGGGCCAGGTTCGGAGGGTCTGCGGCCGTGTGCCGCACTCTCAGCGCTGTGGCGCTCCCCTGTCGGAATATGCAGATGTTCTTACGCCGGTCAGACTACCGTTCGGTGGCCGCGAGCTGACCACACGCCCCGTCGATCTCCTGTCCACGGGTGTCCCGGATCGTCACCGGCACACCGTGGGCGGCGATGGCCTCGACGAACGCCTTCTCGTCCTCGGGCCGGGAGGCGGTCCACTTCGACCCGGGCGTCGGGTTCAGCGGGATGAGGTTGACGTGCACGGGCCTGCCCTTGAGCAGCCGCCCGAGCCGGTCTCCGCGCCAGGCCTGGTCGTTGATGTCGCGGATCAGCGCGTACTCGACGGACAGCCGCCGTCCGGACCTGTCGCTGTACTCGAAACCGGCGTCCAGCACCTCCCGGACCTTCCACCGCGTGTTCACCGGGACGAGGGTGTCGCGCAGCTCGTCGTCGGGGGCGTGCAGCGAGATCGCCAGCCGGCACTTGAAGCCCTCGTCGGCGAACCGGTGGATGGCCGGGACGAGCCCGACCGTCGACACGGTGATCCCGCGCTGTGAGAGACCCAGCCCGTCGGGCTCGGGGTCGGTCAGCCGCCGGATGGCACCGACGACCCGGTTGTAGTTCGCCAGCGGCTCGCCCATTCCCATGAACACGATGTTGCTGAGCCGCGCGGGACCGCCGGGGACCTCCCCGTCCCTGAGGGCTCTCATCCCGTCCACGATCTGGTGCACGATCTCGGCGGTGGACAGGTTCCGGTCCAGCCCCGCCTGCCCGGTCGCACAGAACGGGCAGTTCATCCCGCACCCGGCCTGCGAGCTGATGCACATGGTCACCCGGTCCGGGTAGCGCATCAGCACGGACTCGACGAGCGTCCCGTCGAACAGCCGCCACAGCGTCTTGCGGGTGGTGCCCTGGTCGGTCGACAGATGCCGCACGACGGTCATCAGCTCGGGCAGCAGCGCTTCCTGCAGCCGGCCGCGCGCCTGGGCGGGGATGTCCGTCCACTGCTCCGGATCATGCGCGTACCGCGCGAAGTAGTGCTGCGACAGCTGCTTGGCGCGAAACGGCTTCTCCCCGACCGCGGCGACGGCCTCCTTGCGCTCGGCAGGAGTGAGATCGGCAAGATGCCGCGGCGGCTTCTTGGCTCCGCGGGGGGCGACGAATGTGAGTTCTCCGGGCTTAGGCATGGCTGTATCAGTGTCGCAGATCGACTCGGGTGGCCTGCCCCTGCCGACCCGGGCGCCCGGCGTCGGTGGTCGCCGCTGGTCGTCGATCACCTCCCGTGTCGCATTCCTCTGCCGCGATCCGTCAGGACGGTGACAGCAACCTGAAGGCCTGAGGAGAAGGCGATGGAAACATGTTCGATCACGGCGGAGATCCCGATGGTTCCGCGGATGCCCGGCGATCCCGCGGAGCTCGTTCCCGAGCTGGCGGAGGTGTCGACGGCGCTGTTCAGAGCCACCGGCAACGGTTCGGTACCGCGCTCCACGATCAGCCTGTTCCAGCTCCGTGCTGGTCAGATCGTCGGCAGCACCTACCTGACCGTGTTGCACACGGGCTTCCTGCGCTAGGTGTACTGAGCCGTGAGGTTGGGGACGCGGCTGGCGGGTGGTTGGCCTTTCAGCGCGGTGTGTCCGCGGTGGTGATTGTAGGTGTGGAGCCAACCGGGGAACGCTTCGCGTCGTTCGGTCTCCGTGCGGTAGGGGCGGGCAGTCGAAGGAGCGGATCACTTCAGTGGCGTCCTGGCGGGACTCGCCGTACTTCACGGGTGCGGAGCGTGCCGCGCCGGCACGCGTGGAAGCCGGGTTGCAGCCGTCCGCGGCCGGCGAGAGGGGCCCGGACGCGCCGTAGGCGCAGGCAGCCGAGCACTACGAGCCCAAGGCGCTTGCCACGCTGCTGTTCGCGATCGGACAGGTGAACTTCTTCATCCCCACAGCGCTCATCGCCAAGCCGGTACCCGGCGGGTCGTTCACCGACCCGTGGGCGTGAGCTCACCCTGGCGAGAACCGATGCTCACATCTCGCTGAGCCGTCCCGGGTGTGCGCCGCGCCATGACGTCGCAGCGCACACCTCGGGCCCGCCTACTCCCCCGGGCGCTCCAGACGGTCCTTGAGGAGCCGCTCGTTGCGTGGGAGTTCCTTGCGGATCTGCGGGCGTACGACGAGGGGGACCAGGACCTTGCCCATGCCGTGGCCCTCGAAGTCGACGTCGATCGTGACGTGGGAGCGGCGGCCCTCGTCGAAGGGCTCGATCTCGCCGTGCACCAGGGCCCGGACCGGGCCGTCGACGCCGCGCATGCCCCAGCTGTGCGGCGGGTCGTACTCGGTGATCTCCATGGTCTGCGGCATGACCCGGCGTCCCATGTGCCGGGTGACGCGGACCCGGCTGCCGACACCGACGGGCCCTTTGTCGAGGCGCTCGGCGGACACGGCGCTCAGCTGCCACTCCGGCATGTGCGAGGAGTCCGTGACGTAGTCGTAGACGTCCTCGGGACGGCAGTCGACATCGATGGTCTCTCTGATGCTGGACATGATGGCCCCTTTGCTGCAGGTACATCAGCATCGTCCCACTTCGTCCCCGCGGTCGTCTTCCCGAGACGGCCGCGAGAAGCGGGCGAGCCCCCGCCCGGTGGGGCGGGGGCTCGCCGGGCGAGGCGGGGCCGGGTCAGCCGGAGCCGACGAACAGCACGAACAGCAGCCACGCCACCGGAGCGGTGGGCAGCAGGGAGTCGAGCCGGTCCATGATGCCGCCGTGCCCCGGCAGCAGGGTGCCCATGTCCTTGATGCCGAGGTCCCGCTTGATCATGGACTCGCCGAGGTCGCCGAGCGTGGCGGTGCACGCGACGGCGAGGCCCAGCACCAGACCCTGCCACCAGGCTCCGTCGTCGATCAGGAACTGCATGCACAGCGCGCCCGCGACCATCGCGAACGCCACCGCGCCGAGCAGGCCCTCGCGGGTCTTGCCGGGGCTGATGCGCGGGGCGAGCTTGTGGCTGCCGAACCGCCAGCCGACGGCGTAGGCACCGGTGTCGCTGACCACGGTGAGCAGCAGGAAGGTGAGCACCCGCTGCGACCCGTCGTCCGCGGTGAGCATCAACGCGACGAACGTCGCGAGGAACGGCACGTAGAACGCCGCGAAGACGCCCGCGGTGACGTCCCTCAGGTAGTTCTCGGGCGGTTCCGTCATGCGCCAGACGAGCACGGCCAGGGTCGTGAGCGCCATCGCCACCCACGCGCCCTCGGCGCCCCGGACGTACCCGGCGACGACCATCGCGGCACCGCCGAGCGCGAGCGGCACGAGCGGCGCCCGGATGCCCTTGCGCTCCTCCAGGCGCTTGGTCAGCTCCCACAGCCCCACGACGACGGCGACCGCGACGACACCGACGAACACGGCCTTGACGATGAACAGCGAGGCGACGATCACCGCTCCGAGACCGACGCCGACCCCTATCGCGGCACTGAGGTCGCGACCCGCGCTCTTCTTCTGCGGCTTGGGCGCCGGCTGTGACGCGTCGGGCATGGGCTCCGGATTCGTCTCGCTTCGTACCGGAGGGCCGCTCGGTGGAGCGGCCACCCGGTCGTCATCCTGGTTGCCGCCGTACGCGGCTGCGTCGGGCACGATGGGCATGGGCCGAGTCTGAGGCGCTTCCTGCGCATCGTATGCGGGACCCGCCGGGGCGGCCCCCTGGACGTACCCGTGGCCTTGGATCCGGACGTGCCCGTGGCCCGGGCTCCGGCCGTATGCGTGGCCATGCCCTTGGTCGGTGGGCCCCCAGTACCCGGCCTGTGGCGGCGCCCCCCAGGAAGAGTCGTTCATCAGACCTCGAGCAACTCCGCTTCCTTGTGCTTCAGGAGCTCGTCCACCTGCGCGACGTACTTCGCGGTGGTGTCGTCGAGCTCCTTCTCCGCACGGCGGCCCTCGTCCTCGCCGACCTCGCCGTCCTTGATCAGCTTGTCGATGGCTTCCTTGGCCTTGCGGCGCACGGAGCGGATCGAGATCTTCGCGTCCTCGCCCTTGCCCTTGGCGACCTTGATGTACTCCCGGCGGCGCTCCTCGGTCAGCTCGGGGAACACCACTCGGATGATGTTGCCGTCGTTGCTCGGGTTGACGCCCAGGTCGGAGTCGCGGATCGCCTGCTCGACGTTGCGCAGCGCGCTCTTGTCGAACGGGGTCACCACGGCCATACGCGGCTCGGGCACCGAGAACGAGGCCAGCTGGTTGATCGGGGTCGGCGCACCGTAGTAGTCGGCCACGATCTTGTTGAACATCGCCGGGTGCGCACGGCCGGTGCGGATCGCGGCGAAGTCCTCCTTGGCGACCACGACGGCCTTCTCCATCTTCTCCTCGGCCTCGAGGAGGGTCTCTTCGATCACCACTTGCTCCTGCGTGTCTTGAGTAGGCCCGGCTGCGGTTCCAGGTGGGGCGGCGGCCGGCTGCGTCGCGTCTTCCTTCTGCACGGTTCCCGACCGGCGGGACATTGTCCATCCCCCCGGCCCGGCTCCGACCCGTCCGTCCCCCGGACGGGGTGGTACTCGGTGTATCAGTCCCGGCTGCCGGGGTCCCCCACCAGCGTGCCGATCTTCTCACCCTTGACGGCCCGCGCGATGTTGCCCTCGGTCAGCAGCTCGAAGACCACGATCGGGAGCTTGTTGTCACGGCACAGGGTCACGGCCGTCGCGTCGGCGACCTTGAGGTCGCGCGTGATCACCTCGCCGTAGCCGAGATGGTCGAACTTCACGGCGTCCGGGTTGGTCTTCGGGTCGGAGTCGTAGACCCCGTCCACACCGTTCTTGCCCATCAGCAGCGCCTCGGCGTCGATCTCCAGGGCGCGCTGGGCGGCGGTGGTGTCGGTGGAGAAGTACGGCATGCCCATACCCGCACCGAAGATCACCACGCGGCCCTTCTCCAGGTGCCGTACGGCGCGCAGCGGGATGTACGGCTCGGCGACCTGGCCCATGGTGATGGCCGTCTGCACGCGGCAGTCCACACCGACCTTCTCCAGGAAGTCCTGGAGGGCGAGGCAGTTCATGACGGTGCCGAGCATGCCCATGTAGTCGGAGCGGGCACGGTCCATGCCACGCTGCTGGAGCTCGGCGCCGCGGAAGAAGTTGCCGCCGCCGATGACGACCGCGATCTGCGCTCCGTCGCGCACGACGGCCGCGATCTCGCGGGCGATCTTGTGCACCACGTCGGGGTCGACGCCCAGGCCCCCACCACCGGAGAAGGCCTCTCCGGACAGCTTCAGCAGAAACCGGCCGCGTACTTTGCCGTCGTCGCTCTTCTGGGCCTTGGTGGTCATGGGGTTCCCGCCTCTTTCACGTGTTGCACATACCAAGAAGGCCATTGCCGGTGGGGCGTGTTTCGCATCCCATACGGCAATGGCCTCCTCGTCAGATCTGCTGTCGTCCGCCACCCATGTGGCGGCGTACGCGGACGACTGCTGTCGACCCTATCGGGGCCGGGCGTCGATCGCGGTACGGACTCAGATGCCGACCTTGATGCGCGTGAAGCGCTTCAGGGCGACACCGGCCTCGTCCAGGACCTTCTGGACCGACTTCTTGTTGTCGAGCGCGTAGGGCTGGCCGAGCAGCGTGGCGTCCTTGAAGAAGCCGTTGAGGCGACCCTCGACGATCTTCGGCAGGGCGGCCTCGGGCTTGCCCTCGGCGCGGGTGGTCTCCTCGGCGATGCGGCGCTCGGCCTCGACGACCTCGGCCGGGACCTCCTCCTTGGAGAGGTACTTCGGCGCGAAGGCGGCGATGTGCTGGGCGATGCCCTTGGCAACCTCGGCGTTGGGCTTGTCGAGTTCGACGAGGACACCGATCTGCGGCGGCAGGTCGGGCATCGTGCGGTGCATGTAGGCGAGCACGAAGCCGTCGGCGAACTGCGCGAAGCGGTCCAGGACGATCTTCTCGCCCAGGTTGGCGTTGGCCTCGTCCACGAACGCCTGGACGGTCTTGCCGGGCTCGATCTCGGAGGCCAGCAGGGCGTCGAGGTCGGCCGGGGAGGCCTTGGCGACGTGCTCGGCGATCGCGGTGGCGGCGGCCTGGAACTTGTCGCCCTTGGCGACGAAGTCCGTCTCGCACTTCAGCTCGACGAGGACACCGGAGGAGTTGTCGTCGGCGATGATCGAGACCACGGCGCCGTTCTCGGCGGAGCGGCCCTCGCGCTTGGCGACGCCCTTCTGGCCCTTGATGCGGAGCGCCTCGACGGCCTTCTCGACGTTGCCCTCGGCCTCGTCCAGCGCCTTCTTGCAGTCCATCATGCCGGCGCCCGTGAGCTCACGAAGCTTCTTGACGTCGGCGGCGGTGTAGTTCGCCATGAGTCTGTGAATCTTTCTCGAAGTCTGGGAGATCGGAGATCCGCTGATGCGCCCCAGGGAGCCAGAGGGCGCTGTCCTTCCGCTGTCCTACGGGTGAACGGCGGGAACGGACTTCCCCGCGCCGAAGGCGCCAGGGGATGGGTGCCGCTCCCGCCGTCACCTCGGACTGACGGGTCAGGCCTGCTCGGCCTCGGCCGGCTGCTCGCCCTCGGCGGCCGGGGCGGCCTCGGCGGGCTTGTCGGCCTCGGCCGGCTGCTCGCCCTCGGCGGCCGGGGCGGCCTCGTCGGCGGGGGCGGGGGCGGGCTCGTCGGCCTTCTTCTCGCCCTCGAGCAGATCGCGCTCCCACTCGGCGAGCGGCTCGCCCGCGGCCTTCTCGCCCTTGCCCTCGGTGGCGACACCGCTGCGGGCGATCAGGCCCTCGGCGACGGCGTCGGCGATGACGCGGGTGAGCAGGGTGACGGAGCGGATCGCGTCGTCGTTGCCCGGGATCTTGTAGTCGACCTCGTCGGGGTCGCAGTTGGTGTCGAGGATCGCGACGACCGGGATGTTCAGCTTCCGGGCCTCACCGACGGCGATGTGCTCCTTCTTGGTGTCCACGATCCAGACGGCACTCGGCACCTTCTGCATCTCGCGGATACCGCCGAGGGTCTTCTCCAGCTTGGCCTTCTCGCGGGAGAGGACCAGGAGCTCCTTCTTGGTCAGACCGGAGGCCGCGACGTCCTCGAAGTCGATCTGCTCGAGCTCCTTCAGGCGCTGCAGGCGCTTGTAGACGGTCGAGAAGTTGGTGAGCATGCCGCCGAGCCAGCGCTGGTTGACGTAGGGCATGCCGACGCGGGTGGCCTGCTCGGCGATGGCCTCCTGCGCCTGCTTCTTCGTGCCGACGAACATGACCGTGCCGCCGTGGGCGACGGTCTCCTTGACGAACTCGTAGGCGCGGTCGATGTACGACAGCGACTGGAGCAGGTCGATGATGTAGATGCCGTTGCGCTCCGTGAAGATGAAGCGCTTCATCTTCGGGTTCCAACGACGGGTCTGGTGACCGAAGTGGACGCCGCTCTCCAGCAGCTCCCGCATCGTGACGACGGCCATGGCCGTATCTCCTTGAATGTTCTCGGTTGTGCCGCGGATGCCGGACGGCTTCCGCGCCTGACGCCCGCTGTGCGCCGTGCCACGAGGGACCGAGGGGCGCTGATACGACCCGTTTCCGGGGTGCGTACCGGGGCGTGCGAAGTCGACCCGGTGGCCCGGGTCGCCACCAGAAGTGTACGGGACCCGCGGGGCCCCGGGTGACGCCGTTGTCCACAACCGGGCACCGGTCCACAGGAGCGGGGGGTGGCGACCGGTGATCCGGGACGCTTCTCGCATGCGAGCGAAGCGATCTGTGCGTGTGATCACGCGCCTGGCCCTGCTGCTGGTCCTGACGGCCGCGGCCCTGCTGGCACCGCCGCCGCCCCTGTTCGCGGCGGACACCCCCGTCCCGGACGGCTCCGTACCGGACGGCCCCGTACCGGACGGCCCCGTACCGGACGGCCCCGTACCGGACGGCCCAGTGCCGGACGGCCCGGTGCCGGCGGTGGGGCGGGGGTGGCCGGTCGGCTCACGCCCCGCGGTCCTGCGCGGCTGGGAGCCTCCGGCGACGGTCTACGGTCCGGGCCACCGGGGCGTGGACCTGGCCGCCGCACCGGGCATACCGGTGCGGGCGGTGGCGGCGGGGACGGTGTCCTTCGCCGGCCGGGTGGCGGGCAGGGGGGTGGTCTCGGTGGAGCTGTCGGGGACGGGCGCCCCTCCCCTGCGCACGACGTACGAACCGGTCACGCCGTCCGTCGAGGAGGGCACGGAGGTGGCACCGGGCGAGGTCATCGGCACGGTGGAGGCGAAGGGCTCGCACTGCACGGCGACGACCTGCGTGCACTGGGGCCTGCGCAGGGCCGGGGGCTACCTGAATCCCTTGTCCCTGCTGCCGCCGTGGCTCCTGCGCGCAGGCCCGTCACGGCTGCTGCCGCTCGTGTGAGCCCGGGCCGGGGCCCGGCTCAGCCCCGGACACCCCGCAGAGCCATGGAGACGGCCGCCTCCGTGACCGCCCCGGGCTCCTCCGCGCCCAGCTCGATCCGCCGCACCGCCGCGTCCACGACCCCCTGCACGAGCATCGCCGCGAGCCGGGGCTGCTCGTGGCCCAACTCCCCCAGAGCGTCGACGATCAGCGCGACCAGCCCGCCGTGGGCGGCCCGGATCTTCTCCCGCGCTCCGGCGTCCAGCTCGCTCGCCGAGATCGCCACCACGGCCCGGTGCCGCCGGTCCCCCACCAGCTCCAGCTGCCGGCGCACATACGCCTCGACCTCGGCCTCGGTCGTCCCCGCGCGTGCCATCGCCGCCGACACCTCGGCCGCCCAGACCGGGAAGTCGACCTCGCACAGTTCCTCGACCACGGCGGCCCGTGACCGGAAGTACTCGTAGACGGACGAGCGCGCGAGGCCCGTCCGCTCGGCGAGGGCCGGGAAGGTCAGCGCCTCCGTACCGCCCTCGGACAACAAGGAACGAGCCGCGTCCAGCAGGGCGGCTCGCTGCATCGACCGGTGCTCGGCCACGGAGGCCGCTCGAATCCTTGGCACGCCGACCACTGTACGGACGCGCCGGGCCCGTGGGGAGTGGCTCCCCCCGTCCGGCACCGCCGGGTCCGCTCAACGGCCGAAGCTCGCCAGCTTCGCCCGTAATTGGAGCACCGACTTGGTGTGGATCTGACTGACCCGGCTCTCCGTCACACCGAGCACGTTGCCGATCTCGGCCAGGGTGAGGCCCTCGTAGTAGTACAGCGTGACGACCGTCTTCTCCCGCTCGGGCAGCGTGTTGATCGCCCGGGCGAGGAATCTCCGCAGCTCCCGGTCCTCGGCGACCTCCACCGGGTTGTCCGCGGCCGTGTCCTCCAGGGTGTCCATGACGCTGAGCCCGTCGCCGCCCTCGCCCCCGACGTGCAGCAGCTCTTCCAGGGCCACCACGTTGGCCAGCGACAACTGGCTGAAGACCGCGTGCAGTTCCTCCACGGCGATGCCCATCTCGGCGGCCACCTCGCCCTCGGTGGGAGTCCGGCGCAGGCGCGCCTCCAGCGTGGCGTAGGCCCGTTCCACGTTGCGCGCCTTCTGCCGTACCGAGCGTGGGATCCAGTCCAGCGCCCGCAGTTCGTCGATCATCGCACCCCGGATCCGGGTGATCGCGTACGTCTCGAACTTGATCTCGCGGTCGAGGTCGAACTTCTCGATCGCGTCGATCAGCCCGAACACCCCGGACGAGACGAAGTCCGCCTGCTCCACGTTGGACGGCAGGCCCACGCTGACCCGTCCCGCGACGTACTTGACCAGCGGCGAGTAGTGCAGGATGAGCTGCTCCCGCAGCCGCTCGTCCCCCGTCGCCTTGTACGACCGCCACAGCTCGTCGAGCGTCGAGGGAGCGGGCGGCCGCACGCTGCCGCCGTCACGGGCGGCTGCGGGAATCGCCGCCCGGTCGGAGCCGGAGGTGTGCTGGGGCATTCGTCGCCTTGTGCCGTTCTGCTGCGGAGTGGTGTCGCTGGCGTGAGCTGTCTGTCTGATGTCGAGTTGCCTGTCCGTGTCGGGATCCTCGTGAGCGTAGCGTGACTGCGGTGTCGCGGTGCGCGAAGAGTGAGGACCGGAGCGGGCGTAGAGTCGTTCCGGAAGGTGGTCCGCCCACTCGCGCGAACGGCTCCCTGCGATCACCGCAGAGGCCCAACTGGGCGCATTTCCAAGGGCTGTAGGGGTTCCCCCGGACGGCCGAACAGGAGCGGTCAACACGGCTCCCGATCACGCCGCGCCGACGTCACCGCCTGGCGTGTCAACTTCCAGCCCTCGCCATGTCGTTCGACGTAACCGAGTGCGCGGAGTTCGTACAGTCTCGCGACCGCGTCGTCGGGTGCGGTCTGCGCGCGGCGCGCGATCTCGTCCGGCCGGGCGGCCCGGCGCGTCGGCAGCGCGGCCAGCACCTGCCGGGTGGCCGGATCCAGCAGGTCCCGGGGCAGGACGGGGCCGCGCCGGTCGGGAGCGAGCTGTCCGATGTCGCCGACCAGTTCGACGACGTCGGCGGCGTCGGTGACCAGGACCGCCTCGCCGCGCAGCAGATCGTGCACTCCCGCGGAGAGGCCGCTGGTGGCGGGGCCCGGGACGCCCATGGTGTGGCGGCCGAGACGCTGCGCCGCCCGCGCCGTGACCAGGGAGCCGCTGCGCAGGGCGGCCTCGACGACGACGGTTCCGCGGGTGAGGGCGGCGATCACCCGGTTGCGCAGCAGGAAACGGCTCGGGGTCGGATGCTCGCCAGGCGGCAGCTCGCCCATGACCAGTCCCTGTTCGGCGATTCTGCTGATCAGCTGGGTGTGTCCGCGCGGGTAGGGCTGGTCGAGCCCGCAGGCGAGGACGGCGACGGTGGCGCCGCCGGCGCCGAGTGCCCCGCGATGTGCCGCTCCGTCGACGCCGTAGGCCCCGCCGGACACCACGACCCAGCCCTGCTCGGCGAGGCCGGCGGCGAGGGCGGCCGCCATGTGGGCCCCGTACTCGGTGCAGGCGCGGGCCCCGACGAGGGCCACGGATCTCAGCGCCCACATCCGCAGGCTGGCCCTCCCCCTCACCCACAGCCCGAGGGGCCGGGAGTCCCCGAGATCGTCGAGCTGGCCCGGCCACTCGGTGTCCCCGGGGCACACGAACCGCACCCCGGCGCCGCGGGCGACGGCGAGGTCCTGCCGCGGCTGCGCGACCGCGGCCCGGGCGAGCAGTCCGGCCCACCGCTTCCCGCTCACCCCTGGCAGCGCCGTCCCGCCCTCCAGCAATCGCCGCGCCACTTCCCCGGCCCCGAGCTCCCGCACCCACCGCCCGCCGGTCTCGTCGCCCGGTTCGATGACCCGGGTGAGGAAGACACGGGCGAGCAGGTCGTCGTCGGGCACCCCTGGCCCGCTCACGTCCGCGCCGCTCACGTCCACGCCGCTCACGCCGGCGCCCCGATGGCCATGGGCACGCCCCGCGGCACACCGGTGCGCAGCTGGAGCGCGAGGGCGACGTCCGTCGCGTCGGGCCGGTCGTGGCCGACGAGGTCGGCGACGGTCCAGGCGACGCGCAGGACGCGGTCCAGTCCGCGGGCGGTCAGCACGCCCCGCTCCAGGCTCCGCTCGGCCGCGTCCATCGCTCCGGGCAGGGCACACCAGTGGCTGCGCAGCTCGCGGCCGGGCACCTCGCTGTTCGTGCGCCAGGGCGTACCGCTGAGGCGCTCGGCGGCCCGTTCCCTGGCCGCCCGCACCCGGTCGGCGACCGTGGCGGTGGACTCGCCCCGGGCACCGCGGGCGGTCAGCTCGGTGCGGGTGACGCGGTCCACCTCGACCCGCAGGTCGACGCGGTCGAGCAGCGGGCCGGAGAGCCTGGCCTGGTAGCGGCGGATCGCCGAGGGCGGGCACTCGCACAGGGTGTCCCGCTGCGAGAACCGGCCGCAGGGGCACGGATTCGCCGCGAGCACCATGAGGAACTCGGCCGGGAAGCGCACCACGCCCGCACTGCGCGCGATCACGACGTGCCCGGCCTCCAGCGGCTGGCGCAGGGCGTCCAGGGCCCGGCCACTGAACTCCGGGGTCTCGTCCAGGAAAAGTACGCCCCGGTGGGACAGCGAGACCGCGCCGGGCCGGGCGACGCCGGGGCCGCCGCCGACCAGTGACTGCATGGTGGCCGAGTGGTGCGGGGCGCAGTACGGGGCGACGTCGATCAGCGGCTTGCCGGGAGGCAGCAGGCCGGCCACGGAGTGGACCGCGGTGACCTCCAGCGACTCCTGCCGGCCGAGCCGGGGCAGGATGGCGGGGAGCCGCTCCGCGAGCATGGTCTTGCCGGCTCCGGGAGGGCCTTCGAGGAAGAGGTGGTGCCCGCCCGCCGCCGCCACTTCCACGGCCGTGCGCGCCGAGGTCTGCCCGACGACGTCCGCCAGGTCGTGCCCGTGGTCGTGCTGGGCCGCGCCGGCGCTGTGCATGCCGGTCGCCGCGCCCGTGCCCGGCACCCGCAGACCGGCGAGGAGGGGGTCGGGGCGCCCCTGCTCGTCCGGCTCCTCGTCCGGCACGGGTTCGTCGGTCAGGACGGAGATCAGCTGCCGCAGGCTGCGCACACCCAGCACGGACACCCCGGGCACGAGCGACGCCTCGGCGGCCGCGCACTCCGGCACCACCACCTGTTCGTAGCCCGCGTCCGCCGCCGCCAGCACCGCCGGCAAAACGCCCCGCACCGGCCGCACCCGCCCGTCCAGGCCCAGCTCGCCGATCATCACGATGTCGGCGAGGACCCGCGGGTCG
Source organism: Streptomyces sp. NPDC058741 (assembly GCF_042746715.1). Classification (NCBI taxonomy): domain Bacteria; kingdom Bacillati; phylum Actinomycetota; class Actinomycetes; order Kitasatosporales; family Streptomycetaceae; genus Streptomyces; species Streptomyces sp. NPDC058741. Next base: position 52,367 of record NZ_JBHYQH010000039.1, read on the forward strand.
ATGCGTTCGGCCGCGCCCAGGACGGCCGTCGCGACCGCCAGGTCGAAGCCGCTGCCGGACTTGGGGACGGAAGCGGGGCTCAGGCCCACCGTGAGCTTCTTCTGGGGCCAGGCCGCGCCCGAGTTGACGACCGCCGCGCGGACTCGGTCGCGGCTCTCCGTGAGGCTCTTGTCGGGCAGCCCCACCAGCGTGAACGCCGCGACACCCGGTTCGAGATCCGCCTGGACCTCGACGACCACGCCCTCGACGCCCACCAGTGCCACCGAACACGTACGGGCGAATCCCATCACGCCACCCCCCGCACGTGCTCGACCACGGCGGCACCACGGGCCGGCAGCAGCACGCCGACCAGGTCGATGCGGACCCCGCCGGGCGGAGCGCCCCCGTGGGTCTGGATCCAGCGCTCGGCGAGGTCCCGCAGCCGCTCGGCCTTCCGCGGCGTGACGGCCGCCATCGGATGCTCGAAGGTACCTTCCCTGCGGGTCTTCACCTCGCAGACGACCAGGACGTCGCCGTCCCTGGCCACGATGTCGATCTCACCCGTACGGCCGGAGCGCCAGTTGCGCTCCAGTACCGTCAGGCCGGCTTCGGCCAGCCGTCGTGCGGCCAGGGTCTCGCCGTACCTGCCCATTGCGCTGCGTGCCCGATGTGCGGTCATGTCGGCACCACCTCCGGCACCGACGATCAGGCAGCCGCGCCCGCCGAGTGGATCTTGGTGGACGGCCCGGTGGATGTGGAAAACTCCACCCCCCCTCCCGGGTGATCCCCAGGACGGGAAATCAGCGCGGGCGAACTGAGGAGCGAGCGGTCTCAGCCGCTCGGCAGCTCCAGGTCGCTCTTGTTCAGCTCCTCGATGTTCACGTCCTTGAACGTCAGCACCCGGACCTGCTTCACGAACCGCGCCGGCCGGTACATGTCCCACACCCAGGCATCCGCCATGGACACCTCGAAGAACACCTCACCCTGGACCGAGTGCACCTGCATCTCGTAGTCGTTGGTGAGGTAGAAGCGCCGCTCAGTCTCGATCACGTATTTGAACAGACCGACGACATCGCGGTACTCCCGGTAGAGCTTCAGCTCCATCTCGGTCTCGTACTTCTCGAGGTCCTCGGCGCTCATGGCATGTTCCCCTTCAGCCGTGCGATCCCACCATTGTGCGCCAGTGCCGCGAGCCCCTAGACGATTTCCGGGTCAAGGATCACGGGCCTGGCCGGGGGACCTTCGTCGAGCAGCGTGCGCAGCAGCCCGGCGAGTCTGGTCGGATACACCGTCTCATGTGCCCGGGTCAGTTCCGGACACGTCCACCAGCGCGCTCCGGCGACACTGCGCCGTTCCAGGTCGGTCAGCCCGGCGGCCGCGACCGCCGTACGGTCCGTACGGGCCAGGTAGTACCACTCGTCCTGGTGCCAGCGGCGGCCCGCGAACGGGAACGAGCACGTCCGCCGCCACAGCACCGGGCCGAGCTCGACCTCGGTGATCCCCGTCTCCTCGGCGAGTTCCCGCAGGGCGGCCTCCTCACGGGTCTCCTCGCCCTCCACACCGCCGCCGGGCGTGAACCACCAGTCGTCGGCCGGATCGTCCGGCTCGTGCCCGTGCAGCAGCAGGATGCGGTCGCGCGGGTCCAGCAGGACCACCCGGGCGACCTTGCGCAGCCCGTCCTCGTAGGTGTCCTGAACCGCGCCCGCGGTCTCAGCGGACACCGGCGGGCTCCGCGTCCGCCCGCCGGGCCCGGGCCGCCCCCGCACGCTTGGCCACGGGCCCGTAGGCGCCGCCGGCGAGGACGAGGACCGCGCCGGCGATCACGAGGAGCGTGATCGTCCGCAGCGGTCCGGGCGAGGAGAGGGTGTTGAGGGGCTCGAAGCCGGTGGGACGCTCCACCATGCCCTTCAAGGGCCAGACGACGGCGTCCACGCGCGCGTCCACGGCGGAGCGGGCCACCGTGCCGCGGGCGGCGTCGGTGAGGTGGGCGGTGGAGTCCACGGAGTTGCCGCGCTCGTCGCCGAGCAGGAAGAGACGGCCCTCGGGGACGGTCACGGTCGGGAAGTTGGTCGTACCCGCCGGTGTGCCCTCGGGCAGGTACGTCTCGTCGATCTCCTTGCCGTTGACCTTGAGCCTGCCGTCCTGGCAGCAGGAGACCGTGTCGCCGCCGACGGCGACCACGCGCTTGACCATCGGCGCGTTCGCCCAGGACGTGTCCTGGAAGACGACGACGTCACCCCTGCGCACCTCGCCGCCGTCGACGCGCTGCGCCAGGATCCGGTCGCCGGCGTCGATCGTGGGCGTCATCGAGCTGGTGGGGACGGTGTACGGCCGGTAGACGACCGCTCCCCAGGCGAAGCCCCCGAGGAAAAGCACCAGGCCCAGTGCGACGGCCAGCCCGGACAACCGCTGTCCGGTCCGGCTGCCCACCGGGCCCGTACCTGGGCCGCCGCCGCGCGGGGCCGTGTGCGTCAAGCTCTCGCCACCCATGGGTCCGCACCCTACCCGGGGGTACCGACCAGGGTCAGCCCGCTGCCGGAATCAGGGCTTCCTGCGGCGCCACCACACCACCGGCACGATGCCGGCCAGCGCCAGTCCCTGCGGCGCGAGGGGCAGGACGGCGGCGGTCGCCCGTGCGCTCAGCCCCGGCTGGTCGAAGGTGTCCGGCACCGGCAGGGTGCCCCAGCGGTTGACCGGCCAGGCGATGACGACGGCGCGTCCGACGACGTCCTTCACGGGGACCATGCCGTTGTTCTTGTCCGACTGGTTGTAGCGGGAGTCGCGCGAGTTCTGCCGGTGGTCGCCCATGACCCAGATGAAGCCCTCGGGGACCTTCACCTTGAACCGGCCGCCCTGGTCGTCGACGCTGCACGGCGTGTTGCCGGCGTAGACGTAGGACTGCTCGTTCAGTGCCTTGCCGTTGACCGTCAGCGGGCCGGTGCCCTTGCACTCGATCGTGTCACCGCCGACGCCGACGACGCGCTTGATGAGGTCCTTCTCCTCCGCGGACGGCATGAGGCCGATCCAGCTGAGGAACGTCTGGAGGGCGTTCGGGTCGGTGGTCGGCTCGCCCGCCAGCCAGTTGTCGGGGTCGTGGAAGACGACGACCTCGCCGCGCTCGGGCTCGGAGCCGAACCAGGGGGTGAGCTTGTCGACCAGGACGCGGTCACCCTGCTGGAGGGTGTTCTGCATCGAGTCGGACGGGATGGAGAACGCCTGCACCAGAAAGGTCTTGATCAGCAGCGCGAGCACCAGCGCGATGCCGATCAGGATGGGCAGCTCCTTCCAGAAGGAGCGCGGCTTCCTCGGTGTCCCCGAGGTACCGCCCGGACCTTCGCTCTCGGCTGTGCCGTACTCGCCCGTCACCCTGTCGTCCTCGGCTGCCCCGGAGTCATTCCCTGAGGTCACGGCGCTGTCCGCGGCCGGGACGGTGGATTCCGCCGGGCGTCCGCGGTGCTCCTCGCCGTCGTGTCCGGACCGTGCGCCAACCGCCACATCCCCCACGCCAACTCCTCACTCTGTGCCGCCGCCTGCCCCATCCGCGGCGCAGGCCCACCACTCCCATAACGAGCGGGAGTTCCGCAGGAGTCGGGAGCTGGATCGTTCCGTTCGAATCGTCCGAGGCAACCCTATGCGACAGCCGTGCGGCAGCGGTCGACCCGGTGCCCGAGTCGGACACGGAGGCGTAGGTGTTCGGCTCCTCCAGGGTGGTCCAGTGGCCGAGGGGCCAGGCGATGACCATGGCGCGGCCCACGACCTCGTCCTCGGAGACCGTGCCGCCGTAGTCCGTGTCCTGGTGGGCCCGGGAATCGGCCGAGTTGTTGCGGTGGTCGCCCATCACCCACAGGCGTCCCGGGGGGACCGTGATGTCGAACGGCGTGTCGGAGGGCGCGGCGCCGGGGTAGAGGTAGTCCTCGTTCAGCGGGATGCCGTTGACGGTCACGCGCCCTTGGGCGTCGCAGCACTTGACGCGGTCGCCGCCGACGCCGACGACCCGCTTGATGAGGTCCTTGTCGTTCTCCGACGGCAGCAGGCCGATGAAGGTGAGCCCTTCCTTGACCTGTTTGACGACGATGGGGTCGTTCTTCCTGGTCGTGGTCTGCTCGTCCTGGAGCCAGCCGCCGGGGTCCTTGAACACGACGACGTCCCCGCGCTGCGGCTTGGAGCCGAACCACGGAGTGAGCTTGTCGACCAGCACGCGGTCGCCGATCTGGATCGTCTGCTCCATGGAGCCCGACGGGATGACGAAGGCCTGGACGAGGAACGTCTTCAGCACGAGGGCTATCAGGACGGCGACGCCGACGAGGAGGGGTACCTCCTTGACGGCACCGCGCCTGCGGCGCCGCTTGACCTTGCGCTGGAGCTTGCGCCGTTCGGCTCGCGTCCGGCCGCGGGACGGGCCGGCGGGGCGCCGGGCGCCGGTGGGCAGCAGGTTGTCCGCGGCACTGGCGGGGGCGCCGCGTGGTTTGCCGCGGTTACCCATGGGCGCCCGCCCTTCCGGGCGCGGGCACGCGCGCGTAGGCGCCGGGGCGGTCCAGGCGGGTGGCGTGGGCGGTCGGCCAGACGATCCAGTCGGCGCGGCCGATCACCTCGCCGACCGGAATCATGCCGCCGCCGGGTGAGCCGAGGTGGTCGCGGGAGTCGCTGGAGTCGCTGCGGTGGTCGCCGAGGACGAAGAGCCTGCCGGCGGGCACGACGACGTCGAAGGGGACCGTGGACGGACTGTCGCCGGGGTACAGGAAGCCCGACTCGTCGACCGGCCGGCCGTTCACCCGGATCCTCCCCTCCTTGTCGCAGCAGACCACGTGGTCTCCCCCCACGCCGACAACGCGTTTGACGTAGTCCGCGTGCCCGAAGTACCCGGTCCCGTCGAACACGACGATGTCTCCCCGCTGCGGCACGGCACCGAAACGGTACGCCAACTTGTTTACGAGAACCCGGTCGCCGATCCTCAATGCCTGTTCCATGGATCCGCTGGGGATCTGGAACGGCTGCAGGACGAAGGTGCTCAGCAGCAGCGGGAACAGCATGCACAGCAGGAGGGTCAGGGTGATCCGGCCGCCCGGCACCCGGGCGCTGATCCGCGCCACCAACGCGAAACGCGACCGTCCCTCCGGCTCCCCGGAGTCCGGGGCGGCGGCCTCGGAGTCGGAAGGGCGGGAGGAGCGGTCGCGCTCCGTGTGCTGTGCTTCGGTGTCCATCGGAGCCAGATGCTATCCGGCTCCGGAGTGAACCCCGGAGAGCGCTCAGTTCTCGCGCTTCTCCTTGATCTTCGCGGCCTTGCCGCGCAGCTCGCGCAGGTAGTACAGCTTGGCGCGGCGGACGTCACCCTTGGTGACGAGCTCGATCTTCTCCACGATCGGGGTGTGCACCGGGAAGGTGCGCTCGACGCCGACGGAGAAGGAGACCTTGCGGACCGTGAAGGTCTCGCGCACGCCGGCGCCCTGGCGGCGGATCACGACGCCCTTGAACTGCTGCACACGGGAGCGACTGCCCTCGATGACACGGACGTGCACGTTGACCGTGTCGCCCGGGCGGAAGGCGGGGACGTCGCTGCGCAGCGAGGCGGAGTCGACGGAGTCGAGCAGGTGAGACATTGCGTCTGCTTTCTTCGCTGATGCCACAGGTCATCAGCGGCAACTAGGTGTTTCGGATTTGGGCTGTACACGTCGGACGGGCGTCGTCTCCCCCTGTGGCAGGGGCGCACGCCGGACGGACGCACAACGGCTCGCTATTGTTCCACGCCGTCGGTCCTGCGCCAAAATCGGCCGTAGGGCTCCCCCGCCGGGTCCGGTGCCCAGCCCAGGATGGAGAGCATCTCGCGGTCCTTCTTGTCGAAGGCCTTGGGGTCGCACCGCTCGATCAGGTCGGGCCGGTGGGCGGTGGTGCGCTTGAGGGCCTCGTCCCGGCGCCAGCGGGCGATCTTCCCGTGGTGACCGCTGAGCAGCACCTCGGGGATGTCCCGGCCACGCCACTCGGGCGGCTTGGTGTAGACGGGGCCTTCCAGGAGGTTGGCCATCGCGCCGGGTGCGAAGGAGTCGTCCCGGTGGGACTCGGCGTTGCCCAGGACGCCGGGCAGCAGCCTGGCCACGGCCTCCGTGACGACCAGGACGGCCGCCTCGCCGCCGGCCAGGACGTAGTCGCCGATGGACACCTCGTACACCGGTATCCGTGTGGCGTACTCGTCGACGACACGCCGGTCGATGCCCTCGTAGCGGGCCGGTGTGAAGATCAGCCAGGGGCGCTCGGAGAGCTGGACGGCGAGTTCCTGGGTGAAGGGGCGGCCGCTCGGGGTGGGCACGATCAGGACCGGCTCGCGGGAGCCGGTCTCGTAGCCGTCGGCCAGGACGGAGTCCAGCGCCTCTCCCCAGGGCCCGGTCTTCATGACCATGCCGGGGCCGCCGCCGTAGGGGGTGTCGTCGACGGTGTTGTGCCGGTCGTGCGTCCAGGAGCGCAGGTCGTGGACGTGGACGTCGAGCTGTCCCCGCGCGCGTGCCTTGCCGACGAGGGAGACGTTCAGCGGGTCCAGGTACTCCGGGAAGATCGTGACGACGTCGAGGCGCATCACGACTCGTCCCGGCTGGAGGCGATCTCGGCGCGGTCGTCGATCAGGCCGGGCGGCGGGGTGATGACGGCCTTCTGCTCCTGCAGGTCGACCCCGGCGACGATCTCCTCGACGAAGGGGATCATCACCTCGCTGCCGTCGGGGCGCTCCACGATGAAGAGGTCCTGGGTGGGCAGGTGCGAGATCTCCGTGATGCGGCCGACCTCGGTGCCGTCGGCGGTGACCACGTCGAGGTCGATGAGCTGGTGGTCGTAGTACTCGTCCTCGCCCTCGGGCAGTTCCTCCGGGTCGATCTCGGCGATCAGGAGGGTGTTGCGCAGGGCCTCGGCGCCGGTGCGGTCGCTGACGCCCTCGAAACGCAGCAGGAGGCGGCCGCTGTGCACGCGGCCCGTCTCGATGGTGAGCGGCCCCGCGGAGGCGGGGTCGGTGGCGAGCACGGCCCCGGGGGCGAGCCTCAGCTCCGGCTCGTCGGTGCGTACCTCGACGGTGACCTCACCCTTGATGCCATGGGCACGGCCGATCCGTGCGACTACCAGCTGCACGTGTGCAATCTCCTGTCATACGACTGCGGGCCGGGGACGGCCCTCAGGCCCTCCCCGGCCCTCGGGCCGGTCCGGCGGATCCCGTCGCAGACGCGGGGCCTGGCACATCCGTCTGCCGCGTTGTCGTCAGTCGCCGACGCTCCGCGTCGACTCCCTCCTCCGCCTTGCAGCTGGACGCACCAGGCCCCGCTCATGTGCGCTGAAAGAAACCGCCTGTTTCCTGCGACCTGATCCGCCGGACCGGCCCGAGCCGGTTTGCGACGAGCGTCAGCGGACGTGGTCCACGTCGACGAGGTCGACGCGGACACCGCGACCGCCGATGGCGCCCACGACGGTACGCAGGGCGCGTGCGGTGCGGCCGTTGCGGCCGATCACCTTGCCGAGGTCGTCCGGGTGGACCCGGACCTCGAGCACCCGCCCGCGGCGCAGGTTGCGCGAGGCGACCTGCACATCGTCAGGGTTGTCGACGATGCCCTTCACGAGGTGCTCGAGAGCCTCCTCGAGCATGCTCAGGCCTCGGTCGAAGCGGACTCGGCGGCAGCCTCGTCCTTCTTCTCAGCCTTCTTCTTCTGGGTGATCGCCTCACCCTTGCCCTCGTCGTCACCGCCGAGAGCCTCGAACGACGGGCGCGCGGCCTTCTCAGGGCGCGTCAGGAGCGGGGCCGGAGCCGGCTCGCCCTTGAACTTCTGCCAGTCGCCGGTCTTCTTGAGGATGGCCAGCACGGGCTCGGTCGGCTGGGCGCCGACACCGAGCCAGTACGCCACGCGCTCGGCGTCGACCTCGATCACCGACGGGTTGTACGTCGGGTGGTACTTGCCGATCTCCTCGATCGCACGGCCGTCACGACGGGTGCGGGAGTCGGCGACGACGATGCGGTAGTGAGGCGAACGGATCTTGCCCAGACGCTTCAGCTTGATCTTGACTGCCACGGGAGTGGGTTCTCCTGGATTTGACGTGGTTGGGCACGGCGAGAGAGCCGCGTGGGGTTGCGGTACCCGAGTGCCCGATGGACGCGTCAGCCGGAGGCGAGAGGGTTCCTGTGCGGCTGTCGAGTACAGCTAGTCATTGTGCCACACCCGGGGGCCGCTCCCGGACGGGGTGTGGACCGCTGCCCGGGCATGACGAATCGGCACCCGGCGTGGAGGTGGATCACACCGGGCGCCGATCCGTTCCGGCGGTACGTCTCGACCGGCAGCCACGAGATGCCGGTGCAGGACGTCAGCCGGCCACCGCTCCCGCGCCCACGACGTCGGGGATCCGGAACGGCTTGCCGCAGCCCCCGCAGACGATGGGAGCCTGGGCGAGGACCGACGGGACGACGCGGACGTTGCGCCCGCAGTCACAGACGGCCTTGACCCGGACCCCGCCGCCCGAGGAGCCGTGCCGGGCGGCCGGGCCCCGGAAGGTGCGGGAGGTGTCGGAGGAGGTCGCGGCGGTGTGGGCCTTCAGCGCGCGCTGGAGGCGTTCCACCGTCGGACGGTATCGGCGCTTCGCCTCCGGCGTGAGCGTGACCAGGGAGAAGCCGCTGCTGGGATGCGGTTCCTCGGGGTGGTCCAGGCCCAGCTCCTCGGCGATCGCGAGGAATCTGCGGTTGTGGTAGCGGCCCGCACGGGAGGTGTCGCGGACGCCGCGCGCGGCGGCGATGCCATGGACTGCCTCATGGAGCAGTCGCTCGAAGGAGAGCTCGTGACCGCACGCGGACGACGACTCCCCGATCAGGGACTCTGGCGCGGCAAGGTCGGGCAACTCGGTGTGGTACCGCTGAATGTCGGCCCACGCCTGTGCCAGCTCTGCGGCGAGAACAGGTGGTGTCTGTGTCGTGCTCACGTAATGACAACGAGCCGGAGTGCCCCGGTGTTCCGATTCCGGGCCATCCCAAATAATTTGCACTTACCCGTCAGTTGCCTCTGATGCGTCACGACGAGGGCGCCTGCGCTGATCTATGGAGAAGCCTCGCAGCTCACCACAAGGTGGTGCGTAGCGCCGCGTACGCCCCGGCGCGGAAGCCTGCGCCCGCGCCTGGGGAACTGGGGTTCGTGAGGGCGTAAGAGCCGTTTCGGCAGCCCTGCGCGATCGGGGGCTGTGCATGCATCAGCGTGCGCCGCGCCCGTGACGTTACTCGGGGCGTCACCGCCGTCCGGCAGCGGGCCGTCCTCCGGGGGGCCCGCGTTGCCGGAATGTGAAATCTCGCCACCGGCACATGACATCTCACAAGCCCTGCCGCATTCCACTGGACGACGCGTCGAGGGGGGAGTTACCTGACATAGGGGGTAGTGCGAGCGCACTGTCACGGGGGCCATGGAATCGGGCAAGAGGCAACTCTCGGCGGATTGGGGCGCTTACTCATGACACCTACGCTCGTGCGGCAGCACCTGCCTCACGCGGGGGCCGCACCCCGCGTGGACCTGCGTGCACGCGCGCGTGACTGGTCAGAGATCCAGGAGCGGATGCTCGTACCGCTCTACGAGGCCGTGTACGAGCGACTGGACGTGGGTCCCGCCACGCGGCTGCTCGGCCTCGACTGCGGGAGCGGACTCGCCCTGCTGATGGCCGCCGCCCGGGGAGCGGCGGTCACCGGTGTCGACGCATCCCCCCAAAGAGTGACCCTGGCACGGCAGCGGCTGCTGCCCGACGCCTGGGGCACGCACGGACGCCCGGACGCCCGGCTGGTGGAGGGCTCGCCGCGCGACACGGCGGAGCCGGGCGCTCCCGCGTACACCCTGGTGACGGCCTTCGAGCCGATCGGATGCCTGGCCGGCGACGCCGAGGGGCTCGGCGGGCTGCTCGCGGAGGCGACGCCGCTCGCTGCGCGCGGGGTGGCCGTGGTGCTCGTCGGCTGGGGTCCGCCGGAGCGCTGCGCGACGGCTTCCGTGCTGCGGGTCGCCGGGAAGCCGGCGGAGCCGGTGCGCGGGACGGGCAGCTGGCGCCCGGCCCTGCGCGACGACCTGGAGGAGGTCGCCCAGCGTGCCGGACTGAGGCCGGACGGCTCCGGCCGCGTCGCCTGCCCCTTCGGGTACGCCGACGTGGACAGCGCGGTACGGGGCCTGAAGTCGACGGGTCTGTTCGACGCGGCGATGACGGCGGCCGACCAGGTCCAGGTCGACAAGGAGCTGGCCGGGGCCCTCCATCCCCACCAGCGCGAGGACGGCACGGTGTGGATGCCGAACGTCTTCCGGTACCTGATCGCCCGGACGCCCTGACGGGCGGGCCGGGCCCGTACGAACCGCCGAGGGCGCCCCCCTTTCCCAACGGGTCGCCCTCGGTTCCGCGCGGGACGGGCGGTCAGCCCATGAACTTCTTGAACTCGTCCGGCAGTTCGAAGTCCTTGCCGCCCTGCTGGGGCAGGCCGAAGGCGCCGCCCTCGGCGGCGGCCGCGCGGCGGGCGGCGGCCTCCTGCTCCTGCTGCTTGCGCTTCATCGGGTTGCCGGAGCGCTGCTTGCCCTTGGCCTGCTTCTGCTTCTTCTTGGCCCGGCCGGGGCCGCCACCCATGCCCGGCATCCCGGGCATTCCCGGCATGCCGCCGCCCTGGGCCATGCGGGACATCATCTTGCGGGCCTCGAAGAACCGCTCGACCAGGTTCTTCACGGCGCTGACCTCGACACCGGAACCGCGGGCGATACGGGCGCGGCGCGAGCCGTTGATGATCGTCGGGTCCTGGCGCTCGCCCGGGGTCATCGACTTGATGATGGCCGCCGTGCGGTCGACGTCCCGCTCGTCGAGGTTCTGGATCTGGTCCTTCATCTGGCCCATGCCCGGCAGCATGCCGAGCAGCTTGGAGAGGGAGCCCATCTTGCGGACCTGCTCCATCTGGGCCAGGAAGTCGTCCAGGGTGAAGTCCTGGCCCTTCTTGGACGCCAGCTTGGAGGCCATCTTCTCGGCCTCTTCCTGGCTGAACGTCTTCTCCGCCTGCTCGATCAGGGTGAGCAGGTCACCCATGTCGAGGATGCGGGAGGCCATCCGGTCGGGGTGGAAGGCGTCGAAGTCGTCGAGCTTCTCGCCGTTGGAGGCGAACATGATCGCCTTGCCGGTGATCTGCCGGATCGACAGGGCGGCACCACCACGGGCGTCGCCGTCGAGCTTGGAGAGCACCACGCCGTCGAAGCCCACGCCGTCGCGGAAGGCCTCGGCGGTGTTGACCGCGTCCTGGCCGATCATCGCGTCGACGACGAACAGGATCTCGTCCGGGGAGACGGCGTCGCGGATGTCCGCGGCCTGCCGCATCATGTCCTGGTCGATGCCCAGGCGGCCGGCGGTGTCCACGATCACGATGTCGTGGACCTTGGACCTGGCGAAGTCGATCGAGTCCTTGGCGACCTTGACCGGGTCGCCCACGCCGTTGCCCGGCTCCGGGGCGTAGACGGCGACACCGGCGCGCTCGGCGACCACGCTGAGCTGGTTCACCGCGTTCGGGCGCTGGAGGTCGCAGGCCACCAGCAGCGGCGAGTGGCCCTGCTCCCTCAGCCAGCGGCCGAGCTTGCCCGCGAGGGTCGTCTTACCGGCACCCTGCAGACCGGCCAGCATGATCACGGTGGGCGGCTGCTTGGCGAAGCGCAGCCGCCGGGTCTCGCCGCCGAGGATCGTGACCAGTTCCTCGTTGACGATCTTGAGGACCTGCTGGGCCGGGTTCAGCGCCCGGGAGACCTCGGCGCCGAGGGCACGCTCCTTGACGTTCTTGATGAACGTCCGGACGACCGGCAGGGCGACGTCGGCTTCCAGGAGAGCGATCCGGATCTCGCGCGCCGTGGCGTCGATGTCCGCCTCGGAGAGCCGTCCCTTGCCGCGCAGGTTCTTGAAGGTCGCTGAGAGGCGATCGGAAAGAGTATCGAACACGGCGCTCGCGGTCCTCGGGGTCGGAGACAGACGGGGGAATCGCCCTCCAGGGTATCCCGGCGTGACAAGTCGCCGGGTCGGCCTCACCCCCGCAGTGTCTCCTCCAGTTTCCGCGCCACCGACTCCGCCTCGTCCCCGGGCAGCGGCGCGCCCTCCGGGCCGGTCACGTAGAAAGCGTCGACGGCGTTGGCGCCCAGGGTGCTGACATGCGCGCTGCGCACCCGCACCGTCGCGTCCTCCAGGGCACGGCCGATGCGGAACAGCAGGCCGGGGGCGTCCTGGGAGCGGACCTCGATCACCGTGGCCAGCCGGGAGGCGGCGGGGTGGACCGACACCCTCGGCGGGGGCGCCACCACTCCCCGGCGGCGCGGGTAGGCCGCGTCCCGCTCGGCGAGCCGGGCGGCGATGTCGAGGGAGCCGTCCAGGGCCCGGACCAGGTCCGCGCGCAGCCGGGCGGCCTGCGGCAGGGAGCCGTACTCGGCCGCGACCCGCCAGTCGAGCAGCAGGACGGAGGCGTCGACCCCGTCCGGAAGGCGCAGGGAGCGCAGCTCGGCGGTCCGTACGGTCAGCCGGTGCACTGCCAGGACACCGGCCACCGCGGGCAGCACGCCCGGCTGGTCGGGCACGGCGATGAGCAGTTCCACCCCGAGGGGCTCGGGGTCGCCGGAGGGCTCCTCCCCGGCGGGGGGTTCGGTCTGGGCGCGCAGGGAGAGGACGGGGCTGCCGGTGGCGGCGGCCTCCAGGGCGAGCCGCTCCTGCTCGGCGGTGGGCGCGCTCTCCTCGGGTTCGCCGGGGAGGTCCCCGGCGAACACCGCCGAGACCCGCCGGACCAGATCGGAGACGAGCGAGCTCCGCCAGGACGACCACGCGGCCGGGCCGGTGGCCAGGGCGTCGGCCTCGGTGAGCGCGTGCAGCAGTTCCAGGGTGCCCGGGGCGCCGACGGCCTCGGCGACGGCGCGCACGGTGGCGGGGTCCTCCAGATCGCGCCGGGTGGCGGTCTCGACGAGCAGCAGGTGGTGCCGTACGAGGGCGGCGACGACGGTGACGTCGTGGTGGTCGAAGCCGATGCGGGCGGCCACGTCCTTGGCGATGATCTCACCGGCCACCGAGTGGTCGCCGGGCCAGCCCTTGCCGATGTCGTGCAGCAGCGCGGCGACCAGCAGCAGGTCGGGCCGGCTGACCCGGCGGGTGAACTCCGAGGCGCGCACGGCGGTCTCGATGAGGTGCCGGTCGACGGTCCACAGGTGCACGGCGTTGCGCTGCGGCCGGCAGCGCACCCGCTCCCAGTCCGGCAGCAGCCGGGTGATCAGCCCCTCGGCCTCCAGCGCCTCCCAGACCTCGACGGTGGGGCGGCCGGAGCCCAGCAGGGTGACGAGCTGTTCGCGGGCCTCGGCGGGCCAGGGCGTGGGCAGCGGGCACACGGTGGCCGCCAGGCGCCGTACGGCGTGCAGCGAGAGCGGGAGTCCGGCCTGCGCGGCGGCCGCGGCGGCGCGCAGCGGCAGGACGGGGTCGCGCTCGGGGCGGGCGGCGCGGGCGAGCACCACCTCGCCGTCCTGCTCCACCACGCCCTCGGCGAGCGGGGAGCGCTCGGCGGCCGGTTTCCCGCCGCCCAGTATGGCGCGCAGCCGGGGCCGTACCGCGCGCGAGCGCAGCACGCGCCCCACCTCGCGCCAGGTGACGTCGCTGGCGTACGAGACGAGCCGGGCCGCTTCGTAGACCTGCCGCAGCAGCGTGTCCGCGTCGAGGAGGCCGAGTCCGGCGGCCACCTGGTCCTGCTCCTGCAGGGCGAGCCGGTCGGTGGCGCGCCCAGTGGCCAGGTGCAGGGCGTCCCGGACGTCGAGGAGCCGGCGCCGGGCGTCGGCGAGTCCCTCGCGCGGGGCGTCGGCGAGCCAGGAGGCGGCGACGGCCCGCAGCACGGTGGCGTCGCGCAGTCCGCCGCGGGCCTCCTTCAGGTCGGGTTCCAGCAGGTACTGCAACTCGCCCTGCCGCTCGGCGCGTTCGGCGCACAGTTCCTGCAGTTCGGGCAGGCGCTTGGGCGCCTGGTTGCGCCAGTCGGCCAGCACGGCGGTGCGCAGGGAGGCGGTGAGGCCGAGGTCGCCGGCGATGTGCCGGGCGTCCAGCAGGCCGAGCTGCGCCTTGAGGTCCTCGCCCGCGGTCCTGCGGGCCTCGGCGGGGGTGCGCACCGAGTGGTCGAGGTCCAGGCCCAGGTCCCAGACGGGGTACCAGAGCCGGTCGGCGAGGGCGGCGACCGCCTTGGGGTCGCCGCCGTCGTGCAGCAGGAGCAGGTCGAGGTCGCTGCGCGGGGACAGTTCGCCGCGTCCGTAGCCGCCGACGGCGACCAGGCTCACGCCGCGCAGTCCTTCCGCGCCCGCCGCGAACAGGCCGGTGAGCCAGTCGTCCGTGAGGTCGGCCAGGGCCGCACGGCGCGGCGGCCCGGACCGCGCCTCCTCCCACGTGTGTGCAGCCGGGCCGCCCCCGCGGCCCCCGGGGGGCCCGAACAGAGCAACACTAGCCCAAAGAAGAAAACCCAAACCGCCCCCAC